>DASRHX010000001.1:0-2621 GCA_035650295.1 Bryobacteraceae bacterium
GTAGGGGAGACTCTGCCTGATGACAGTTCAGGCAGCGAGGATGCTGGAGGACGGTTTGTATCTTGGCCCAAGCGGCAAGGCTCTCCGCCCCGGCACCCGCTTGCGCCATGGCCCGCTCGACCGCGCCCAGCAGAAAAATAGAAGCAATTGCAGCCGCCCAGCAGTGCCGCTTCATTCCTTCATAGTAACTCCAGACGCGCCCAGTCAGACCTGTTCCTGTTCGTTGCGCATGGCGGAGCTTGCCTTCACACGAGAGCGATGATGAAGGATGCCGCCGCCGCGAGAGCCGCGCCGGCGCGCGCGTGATTCCAGGCCGTCCAGCCGTTTACATAGCCGACCCAAAGCGCCGCACCCTCGGGGCTTGATGGATCGACGGCGGCGAGGGCATTGTTGCGAGGGACGTTACAGACGATGGTCACCAAAATCGTGCCAGTAAGGTAGAGCAACCCGCCGGCGAGCAGGTAGGCGGCAGTGGGGCGGGACCACCACACGACCGCGCCGACGATCAGAAGCACGCAAGCCGCGGCGGTGCCGAATAGCGCGCTCATGAACAGCGGGGTGATGGCCACGACGTTGATCGACTGCATGGCGGCAATACCCGCTGGAGCGGGCAGACGGGCGAGAGCCTTCATGACAAACGCCGAAAAGGCGAAGAATACTCCTGCCATTAAGCCGCAGCCAAGGGCGGCAACGAAGGTCAAGCAGGAAAGAAAGCCGTCGATCATCTGGGACGGACCAAGAACGCGCCGGCTGGCGAGCGTGACGCTCTTAAAAATTGTACTTCAGTCCGAATTGCACGACGCGTGCGTCTCCAGGCATGCCGGCGGCACCCTGGACGGTGCTGATGACGCGGCCGAATGTGTTGGGGTCGCGGATGTTAAGGCCGGGCGCCCCGAGGTTGACGTGGTTGAAGAAGTTGAAGAACTCGGCGCGGAACTGGATGGTATGCGATTCGAAGAATCGAAAGTTCTTCACGGCGGAAGCGTCGACCTGATTCAGACCCGGCAGATGGATCGGGTGGCGAACCGCGTTACCAAACGAGCCGTTGACGGGGAGCGAGAACGCCGCGGTGTTGAACCAGCGGTCGCGGGTGCGTTGATCGCGCGGGAGCATGGGGTCCTGTCCAGCGACCATGTTCACGCGTGAAGCGATGCCGGTGCCGGTAGTGTCGACGACGCGGGCGACGCTGGAGGCGAATCCGGTCTGCTGGGTGATGATCGTGCCGAGTTGCCAGCCGCCGAGGATGGCGCGCTTGAAAGCGTTGGGGGACGAGCGGAACCAGGGCACGTCATAGATTGCCGCGATAGAGAGACGATGACGGATGTCGAAGGCGGAGTTGGAACGCTCTCCGGCGAGGTTGAAGTAGTTCTGGATGGGATCGAGGAAGGTGCCGCCGCCAACGGAGCTGATGTCGGCGTTGGAGAGACTGTGCGACCAGGTGTAGGCCCCGAGGAAGGAGAGTCCGCGAGCGACGCGGCGTTCCACCTTGGCCTGCATGGAATGGTAAATCGAATTGCCGATGGACTTGGTGGTGTTGATGGCGTCGAACCCGCGGAAGGGGCGGCGGGCGGCGATGGCCGGGCCAGGGGTGATCACATCGATGGGGCGGTTGCCGTCGTAGCTGGCGGTAAGGCGAGTGCCCTTTGAGCCGACGTAGCCAATGTCGAAGTAGAAATCGGCGGGGAGCTTCTTCTGGACGGTGAAGTTCCACTGCTGCGTGTAGCTGGTACGGAGATTCGGATCGAGCGCTCCGGAACCGAACAAGCCGACGGCAGTGGTGCCCTGAGCGCGAAAGGCGGTTTCGACGACGACCGGGTTGGCGGCATTGCCCGTGAAGGAGAATGTCTTGACGATCGGCGGGTTGAGGGTGAGCGTGGTCCATGAATTGGTGATTTCAGGTGTGTAGTAGATGCCGTAGCCGCCTCGGACGACGAAATCCTTGAGACCGGGCGCCTGCCAGGCAAACCCAATGCGTGGACCAAAGTCGTTGCGATCGGAATAGACGAGGGCAGCGGGACGGTCGGATGTGTCGGCGATGTCGGGGAAACCGTGGAAGGTTTGGCGGACCGGGACGAAGCCGTTGAGGTCGAAGTTGGTGGCCTTGCCGCGCTGGATGGGCGGCTTGTAGTACTCGTAGCGGAGGCCGAAGTTGATGGTGAGGGTGGGACTGATTTTCCAGTCGTCCTGGAAATAATACGCCTGCCACCAGTTGTTCATGCGCGTAGCGAAAGGCTCGACACTGACCGCCGCGCTCGTGGCGAGCCCGAGGAGGAACTGGGCGAACTGGTTGTCGCGAGTGGGCGTCGCGCCACCGGCGGTAACGGTGCCATCGAAGCCGAAGGAACTGCGGGGATTGACGGCTTCGTCAAAGGTCCAATTGCGGCGGGCGATGAGGGCACCTGCTTTCAGGAAGTGCGCGCCACGGCGAATCGAGATGTTATCAGCGACTTGCCAGAGCTGGTTGAGCCGGTCGCGCGGTCCAATGCCGCGAACGGCAGGAAGCGTGTAGCCGGCGGCGAAGGTGGGCGGGCCGAAGTCGCGTGGGCGAGTGGCGACGCCGGCGATGCCGATGGCGTTGGCGATGTCGTATTCGGGCTTGTCGGTGGTGCCGAAGAATTCGT
>DASRHX010000002.1:0-6726 GCA_035650295.1 Bryobacteraceae bacterium
CGGCCCCGGCATGCGCGAAATGCTCGGCGTCACCAGCGCCATCATGGGTGCGGGTCTCGGCGACTCCGTTGCACTTCTCACCGACGGCCGTTTCAGCGGCGCGACCCGTGGCTTCATGATCGGCCACGTCGCTCCCGAAGCCGTCGACGGCGGCCCCATCGCCATCGTGCGCGAAGGCGACCCCATCTCCATCGACATCGAGAAGCGCTCCATCGATCTCGCCATTCCGGCCGAAGAAATCGCCGCGCGGCTCAAAACCTACAAGGCCCCTGAACTCAAATACAAATCGGGAGTCTTTGCCAAGTACTGCCAGTCGGTGACCTCTGCCTCAAAAGGCGCCGTCACCTGCTAGCGTGTTGGTAAAGAAAAACGGGCCGATGACCCAGGGAGGTCATCCGCCCGTTCAGTTCGCCTGGAGAAGAGATGTTGCTTAGAGGTTCGCGTCCAGCATCGCCGCGACATCGGTCTTGCCGACCGCACCGACCTTCTGTGCCACCACTTGGCCGCCCTTAAATACGAGCAGCGTCGGGATTCCCCGGATGCCATACCGCATCGCCGTGTTTCCATTCTCATCGACATTCAGCTTGCCGATCTTCGCCTTCCCGGCGTACTCATCGGCCACCGCGTCGATCGTCGGGCTCATCATTTTGCACGGCCCGCACCATTCCGCCCAAAAGTCCACTAGCACGGGGACTTGCGAATTTAGAACGTCCCCATCCCAGGAGGCGTCCGAAAATGTCAATGTGTTCTTTCCAGCCATATGTCTATTTCCAGTCTATCTGATGCCGCCCCCGCCCGAAGGATTCACAGTCCCGCGCCCCTTCCCCTTGGCGCGTTTTGCATAGACGTTGGCGCGATCCGCATATGTCATTTCAGCCGCCGGCGGTTACAGTCGGGACATGCAACATACACGAGCCTTCTCGGCGGCGAGCGAAACTTCGCCCCTCGCCGCGGATACTATTCAGCGCCGCGAACCCACGGAACGCGACGTACAAATCGAAATCCTCTACTGCGGTGTCTGCCACTCAGACCTCCATCAGGTCCGCAACGAATGGAAGGAAGTGATGGCCACGCTCTACCCATGCGTGCCAGGCCACGAAATCGTCGGCCGTGTGACGAAGACGGGTTCCGCCGTCTCAAAGTTCAAGACCGGCGATCTTGCCGCCGTCGGATGCATGGTGGATTCCTGCGGCGTCTGCCCTGAGTGCGCCGCTCGCGAGGAACAGTTCTGCCACTCCTTTCCCACGCTCACCTACAACGCGCCCGACCGCCACACCGGCGGCTATACCTTCGGCGGCTATTCGGAGAGCATCGTCGTCGACGAAAAGTTCGTCCTCAAAGTGCCTGCCAATCTCGACCCCGCCGGCGCGGCCCCGCTTCTTTGCGCGGGCATCACCACCTACTCCCCGCTGCGCCACTGGAAAGCTGGTCCGGGACAGAAGGTCGGAATCAATGGACTCGGCGGGCTCGGCCACATGGGCGTCAAGTTCGCCCGCGCGCTCGGCGCTCATGTCGTTGTGTTTACCACCTCTCCCGGCAAAGTCGAAGACGCGGTCCGTCTCGGCGCTCATGAGGTCGTCATCTCCAAGGACTCTTCCCAAATGTCGGCTCATGCCGGTAGCTTCGACTTCATCCTGAACACCGTTTCCGCCAACATCGACCTCAATCCCTTCCTCGGTTTGTTGAAACGCGATGGAACGCTGGGCCTCGTCGGTGCGCCCGACAAACCGCTCGAAATTGGTGCGTTCAACCTGCTGATGGGCCGCCGCAGCCTTTCCGGCTCCATCATCGGCGGGACTGTGCAGACGCAGGAGATGCTCGACTTCTGCGGCCAGCACAACATCACCTCCGACATCGAACTCATTCCCATCCAGAAAATCAACGAAGCGTATGGCCGCCTGGTCAAAGGAGACGTCAAGTACCGCTTCGTCATCGATATGGCTACCCTGAAACAGTAAGCCTTCGACGATGAGCCAGAGATTCCGCGTTCCCACTCAACTGGCGGAGAGTTTACGGCAACTCGGCGTGAGCCCCGAGGCGGTCCTTGCCCACGCCGGCCTGCCCGGTGATCTTCTCCGCCAGCCGCGGATCATGGTCCTCACCGAGGAATTCTTCGCCATCTGGCGCGCGATCAGCGAAGTAAGCCGCGACCCCGCGATCGGCCTCAAGCTCGGTAGCGTCGATCCCGCCGAAGTCTACGACCCCATCTCGATCGCCACGCTTTGCGCACGCTCCTTCGGCGACTCGCTTGAACGCATGGCACGTTACAAGCAGCTTACTTGCCCGGAGGAAATCGTCCTTCGCCGCCGCGCCTCCGAGTGTACGGTCCAGTTCCGCTGGCTTCTCGCGCAGGACGCCGAGCCCGCGCTTCTTGTGGATCTTTGCTTCGCCTGGGTGCTTTCCATCGCCCGCCGCGGCATCGGCGAGCCAATCGCACCCCTCCGTCTCGAACTCGACCGGCCGGCTCGCAACCGCCAGATATTCGAGAAGTTCTTCGGCTGTGGCATACGCTTCGATGCCCGCCACAATGCCATTGTCTTCCGCACTGAGGATTTGCACCGCCCTTACCGCACCTACAACGCCGAAATGCTCTCCATGCTCGCCCCGGCGCTCGAAGAGGAACTCAACCGCCGAGTGGCGGTGGAAAGCCTTCCCGACCGTGTTCGGGGCTCGGTGCGGCGGCGGCTGGCCGGGCAGCGGCCTTCGGTTCGCGACGTCGCCCGTGATCTCAACATGAGCGCCCGCACTCTCCAGCGCCGCCTGCTCGAATCTGGCCTCAGCTTTCAACAAGTCGTGGAGTCAGCCCGCCGCGAGCTCGCCCGCCACTATCTGGTTCATTCTCCGCTCGAAATTGGCGAGACCGCTTACCTGCTCGGTTATGGCGATGCGAACTCCTTCGTCCGCGCTTTCCATGAGTGGGAAGGCGTACCACCGGCGCACTGGCGCGAGGCGCAGCGCGGCAAATCGATCCCCGCCGGAGTGCAGTGATCCGGCTCCCCCCTCCGTAACCTTCGCCCCGCCCGCCACCGTCTTTTCCCCATCGCCCGGAATGCCGTGATTCGGATAAAATGGGCAGGATTTCCAAAAAGGGACTTTAAGGAGACCACCGCAGATGAAGAAACCGTTAGCAGGCATCTTCTCGCTCGCCCTCATGGGCGCCTTCCTATTCGCCGAATCCATCGATCCACCGCCGAACCATGTGGACTGGATGAAGAGCGTCGCCAAGGCCAATGGCGCCATGAAGAAAGGCGTCGATGTCGAAACCAACGCCAAGGGTGTCGCCGATACCATGGGCAAAGTGGGACAGTTCTATTCCAAACGTAATCTGCCCACCGGCGTAAAGACGAGCGAGGAAGCCGTGGCCGCGGCCAACGCCATCGCCAAGGCCGCCGCCGAAAGCAGCAAGGAAGGCATCTCGGCCGGCATGAAATCCCTCGGCGCCGCCTGCAAGGGTTGCCACGACGTTCACCGCGAAAAAATCTCCGATACCGAAAACAAGATCAAGTGGTAGTCAGCAACTGATCCGTCACGGAGACGTTCTCGGCTTCAACCTGAGCACGTCTCCTTTTATGTTTCCAAACATCCACGGAATGGCCCCACCGCCAACGTAGGCGTCCCACCTGTCGCGGTAATGGCCCGACAACACCATCCCGCTCTGCCCCGTCGGTGTTGTCAATGTCGAATTGTCCCAATCGCTCAAATCCGCGATCAGCCGCATGGAGGGCCCGATCCTTCCCCTGAACTGAAATACCGTCGACGTCGATCCTGGCATTCCGACCGGCCCGATCCTGAACAGTCCGCCCACCAACTTCAGTTCCCCTAGCATCGGATGCGACAACCTCAACTGGTTGTGGCTCCCATACCGCCAGCGCCCTGGGTTCAGATTTACAATCCGGTCCCCCTCGTTCAGCGCGTCCGTGTATGCCCGCAACAGCATGGCGTCGTAATCGCCAAACCACTCCTTGGGCCTTTCGCGTAGCAATCGCTCGATCACCGCCTGCCCGATCGATTGGTCATATGCGGGCCCTCGTCCTGGCGCCGCGCGGTCCGCCACGGCCTTGCGAACATGTTGATAGGTCAGGTTCACAATGTATGGCTGTGATGCGTCTGGCTCCATCAACCCGTTCCAGGTGTCCAGTAGTTCGCTTGCTTCCGCCATCTTCGGATTCTGCGATCCACGTGCTCGCCCCACGCGTGCCAACTCCTTTGCCAGGTAGTGCGAGAAGGCCGAATACACATCCCGTTGTATGCTCGACATCCCCATCGCATCCCACTTCTGCCGTTTCTCCAAACGCGCCCGAATCTGCCGTGCGCGGTAGTGTGGCGCAAAGTATCCGCTCACCGCATACTTGTAGTCCTTCGGAAACGGATTTTCATTCGCCGTGATCACATATCCCGAAGGAGGGTTGAATCGCGACGGCAATTCCTCAAATCGAATGAAGCCCTTCCACTCGTTCTTGCCTGACGCCCCGTCAGCCGGAACATCGCCCGCATAGCCTTCCCGTATCGGCATCCGCCCCGCGGCTTGAGATCCGATATTGCCGTCTCTGTCGGCGTACACAAAAGTCTGCGCGGGACCCGCGTAACGCGCCATCGCCGCCCGGAACTCCGTCCAGTTCTTTGCCTGGTTCAACTCGACAAAGGGAAACGTGAAGCCGCCTGCTTCAGCCGCTACCCACCGCAGCGCCAGTTGCTGCCCGCTTTCTGCGCCTACCAGCGGCCCATGCCGCGTACTCACCACGGCCACCTGCACCGCCCGATCCCCGCGTACTCTTACCACTTCCTGCTCCACCTTCAGCCGGTCCAATTGGTTTTCAAACCGCGCCACGCCGGCCTGCAGATTCACCTGTTCGCGATACAGGTCCGCCGCGTCGAAGTGCAGGTTCGTCGTCGACCAGGCGATGTTGGCATTGTGTCCGAGAATCACCGCCGGCGCTCCCGGAATGGATGCTCCCGTCACATTCAGCCCTGGCGCTTGCAGATGGATCTCATACCAGATTCCCGGCAGAGTGAACTGCAAGTGCGGATCCCCCGCCAGGAGCGGCTTACCCGAATTTGTGTGTGCTCCCGAAATCGCCCATGCGTTGGAGCCCGGCTGTGGTTCCAGCCCCGTACGCACCGGGAATAACTGGTTGACCAGCGCCGGTTCGCCAACCGACATCATGCTGCTTTTCAATATTTCTTCGCGAAAGCTCAGGCTCAATGTCCGCGCCATCTCCAGGCCGACCAAAATCGAATCCGTCACCATCCACGGCGCGGGATCGTACTCTGCCAGCGTGAACTCCACCGCAAGCCTCCCGCGGTTCTCTTCCATGTACTGGTTCACGCCTCGCGCATACGCCGCCAACCACCTTCGTTCATCGGCTGTCAACACCCGCGCGTGCGTCTCGGCGATTCTCCGCAGACGCAACCGCCGCGTCTCCATGTCCGATTGCAGAGCTCTCTTCCCGAATACTTCGGCCAGCTCTCCCGCGGCTTGCCGCCGCATGTAGTCCATCTGGAACAGGCGTTCCTGGGCTGTCACATAACCCTGTGCGAACAGCGCATCTTCGATGCTGGCGGCCGTGATGTGCGGTACCTGCTGGCCGTCCCGTATCACAGTGACGGCTGCCCGCACGCCCGTTGAGATCTCTCCCGAAACCGGTGGCAATACGCGCCGCGTGTACCACCACACAATCGCCAGCGCGGCAATGGCGGCCACACCAATCAGAACGTTGATATATTTAAGAAAGCGGCTCAATTGTCACCTGTGTGATCCTGTTTTGGCCGCGGTGCCCTCCTGTCCGGAGTCGCTTGCTTCGGGCCTTTTTCATGGATCTCTATTTAGGATACCGGCTTCTACTTCTGCTGCTCATCATCGCGGCGAACGCCTTCTTCTCCGCCGTCGAAGTTGCGCTTCTTTCGGTGCGCCCCTCGCGCCTCCGCCAAATGAAGGAGGATGGGGTGGCTGGCGCACAATCCGCGCTTGAGCTACTCGAGAATCCCGAGCGCATGCTCTCCGCCGGTCAGTTTGGCATCACCGTTGCCAGCCTCGGCCTCGGCTGGGCTGGCGAGTCCACGGTCCATGGCCTGCTGAAATCGTTCATCGGCGCCGGACCCGCGTGGCTACCGGAATACGTCCTTCACGGTGTCAGCTTCGCCATCTCCTTCCTCGGCATCAGCTACATCCACGTTGTGGTCGGGGAAGTCGTTCCGAAGAATATCGCTATCGAAAAGGCCGAGCGCCTCTCCGCTCTCCTCGCTCCGCCGCTGCTCGTCTTCATCCGCATCAGCGGCCCCTTCATTACCTTTATCGAACGAAGCGCCGCCTACTGCTCACGCCTTCTCGGCGCCCACAGCGACTCCCACGCCCCCGGTACCCACAACCCCGAAGAGTTGAAATACATTCTCGCCTCCAGTCGCAAGCACGGCATGATCGAGTCATTTCAAGAAGAGGCCATGCACCGCCTCCTCGACCTGAGCGATGTCAACGTTCGTGAGGTCATGGTTCCCCGCAACCACTTCGCCAGCGTCCCCAACACGGCCACGCTTGACGAGGTGTTGAAGGCCTTTAGCGAAGCCAAGTACTCCCGCATCCCCGTCTACGAGCGCGAGCCCGAAAACATTCACGGCATCGTCTACGCCAAGGACATGCTCGAGGTATGGCAGCAACGCCGCATCGCCATCGAACGCCGCTATCCCCCTCTCCCCTTCGACCTCAATCGCTATCTCCGCAAGCCCCTCGTC
>DASRHX010000003.1:0-3564 GCA_035650295.1 Bryobacteraceae bacterium
CCACGCCAACCCGCCGCGCCGTCTGCTCGATCACCTTCCGCTGCTCGGCCGACAACTGTGACAACTCCGCGCCCACTCGCCGCGCCGCCAGATCGGCGACGATTCCCTCGCGCACACCCGCCGCGCAGTAGTACAAAGACGGTTGCTTCAATTGATCGAGCACGTGCATCAGCACCGCCGCCCCAGGCACGATGATCTCCGAACGCCTCTCGCCAATGCCCGTCACCTTGCGCCGCGCCGCCAAATTCTTTGCCGAAAGGTCGTGATACAGTCCGCGAATCTGCGAAGCCGTCGCCCGCCGCCGGTCCGCTTCCTCGCGCCGCGCCCGAGGAATGCGGTTCGCCGCGCACACAATCGCCGAAGCGCTCGCCGACGTCGCAATCACGCGTTGAAACTTCAGCCGCCGGAACTTTTCTATTGCCACCGATGACTTCTCTTCAATCCATTCCTGCAGCGCCGCCAACTCGTTCGTCCCCGGTGGATCGTGTTTGCAGAACATCCCCGTCAATCGCACCGCGCCTAGTGGCCGCGAATACGCCTCACGGAACTTCCCGTTCTCGCCGACAATAATCTCCGCGCTGCCGCCGCCAATGTCGATGATCAATATCCGGCTGCTCGAATGCGGCCAGCGCGATTGCACGCCAAGGTGAATCAGGCGTGCTTCTTCCTGTCCGGAAATGATTTCCACGGGCGACTCGATCGCCTCGCTCGCCCGGTCCAGAAACAACTTCTGGTTGCTCGCATCGCGTACGGCCGCCGTCGCCACCGCGCGCACCACTTTGATATCCAGCTTGCGGTAGGTCTGTGCCATTTTCGTCAACATCCCGCACACCAGCGACATCGCCTGCTCTGAAATCGCCCCCTGCCCGAACACGCTCTCGCCCAGGCGCGTCACCTGGCGATCGATGGCAAGTGGTGTAAGTACACCGTTAGAATCGACTTCGGCTGCGAGCATCCGCACGGAGTTCGAGCCGATGTCGATGGCGGCGTATCGGGGCATATGGCTATAATACTGGCTTCCTCCCCATGGCCCTCTCGACGTTGCAACCAAATCGTTATAAGGGGAAGTTGATTATCGTCGAAGGCATCGACGGCTCGGGTAAGTCCACCCAGCTCTCTCTTCTTGCGCAATACCTCCGCGCGAAAGGCACGCCCGTCGCCTTCAGCGCCTGGAACTCCTCGCCCCTCGTCAAGGAAACTACGCGCCGCGGCAAGAAGAAGGAGATGTTCACTCCCACCACCTTCAGCCTCATCCACGCCACCGATTTCGCCGACCGCATGGAGCGCTATATTCTCCCCATGATGAAAGCCGGCGCTGTCGTCTGCGCCGATCGCTACGCCTTCACCGCCTATGCCCGCGACGTCGTCCGTGGCGTCAGCCGCCAGTGGGTGCGCAACCTCTACCGCTTCGCCGTGAAGCCGAACATCGCTTTCTATTTCCGTGTGCCCCTTGAAGTGGCCATCGGCCGCATTCTCGGTGGCCGCGACGCCATCAAATACTACGAGGCAGGCATGGATCTCGGCCTCAGCCGCAACACTGTCGAAAGCTTCCGCCTCTTTCAGGGACGCATCCTCGAGGAGTACGATGCGATGGCCGCGGAGATGGGTTTCCACATCATCGACGCCACCGGCTCGATCGAGAAGCAGCAGAAACAGATGCGCGAAATCGTCGACCGCGAACTGGCCGTGAGTCCGAATCCGCCCGTGCCCCGGGCACCCGCTTCGCGCGACACCGTGGCCCACGCCAGGAAGGTCCAAGCCTGATGGATCCTCTACCACTTCAGTTCTACGGCGACGCGCTCCCCGATGTCGATACCCGCGAACTTCAGGGCAAGCTCATCGTCATCGAAGGTCCCGACGCCGTCGGCCGTTCCACCCAAGTGGCCCGGCTCCGCACCTGGCTTGAGGAATCCGGCCACGCCGTGCTCGATACCGGCATGGCACGCTCCGCCCTTGCCGGCAAAGGCATCCAACAGGCTAAGGAAGGAAACACTTTCGGCCCCGTCACGATGACCCTCTTCTACGCCACCGACTTCGCCGACCGCCTCGAAAATGAAATCATCCCCGCCCTCCGCGCTGGCTTCGTCGTACTCACCGACCGCTACATCTTCTCCATCATTGCCCGCGCCATCGCCCGCGGCGAGGACCGCCGCTGGATCGAAAACGTCGCCGGCTTCGCCCTCGTCCCGCACGTCGTCTATTACCTCCGCGCCGACGTGCCCGACCTCGTCTCGCGCGTCGTCTTCGGCCGCGGCCAGTTTGACTATTGGGAAAGCGGCATGGATTTGGGTGTCTCTACCGACATGTACGACAGCTTCGTGAAGTATCAGGCCAAGCTGATCCGGGCGCTCGATAGCATGTCGTCTCGCTACGGCTTTGTCACCATCGACGCCTCACGCACCCCCGATGCCATCTTCAACGACCTGCAACGCTCCATCGCTCAGTTCTTCAGCGATATCAAGGTGACGAAGATGGGACAGTCGTCCCGGCCCGCCAAGGTGGCTACTCCACCACGCAAATATCCGGAAGGTTCCGGTAATCCTCCGCAAAGTCCAGCCCGTAGCCGACCACGAACTCGTCCGGCACCGTGAACCCCGAATAGGTCGACTGAATCGGCCGCAGCCTCCGCGACGGTTTATCCAGTAGCGTCGCCACTCGAATTGATCGCGGCCTGCGCTGCTCGAGCAAATGAATCAGGTAGGTGAGCGTCACGCCCGTATCGACGATGTCTTCCACCACGATGATGTCCATGCCTTCGAGCGATACGTCGATGTCTTTCGTCAGCCGTACCTCGCCCGACGACGTCTTGCCCTTGCCATAACTGCTGATGCCAATGAACTCCACGCGCACGTGCCGCGGTATCGCCCGCACCAGATCGGCCAGAAAGATCCACGAGCCCTTCAAGATGCCAATCATGTAGATCGGCCCCTCCGGATAGTCCTTCGTGATCTGCTCGCCCATCTCGCGAATCCGCGCGTGAATCTTCTCCGCCGGAATCAGCACCCGCAACTTGGATTCGTTTGCCTCTGGCATGGAAGCCCGATTGTACCAAGCCGGTTGCCCCTTCAACCGCCGTATCGCATTAGAAGAGGACCAAGGAGGTAGGCGCTAAAGAGGCCTACGCAGTAAAGGGCTGCCGAGATCCAGAGCACAGTTCGGCTAAGCGTGCTCGCTTCTTCACACGCCTCCGGCGAATCGGGGGAACATACAGGTCCGCTCGGGCGGAGCTTAGGAGCAAGAATGTACGTGTAAAGAAAGTTTCCCGCAATGAGAATTCCCGAGACCAGAAACACCCAGTCTTTGTGCTGCGAGAGTGTCACAAGCCACGGCACGGCAGAAAGGAAACTCGCTACCGTGGCGCCCAATCCAAGGAGGACCAGGAGCGACGGTAGCGCGCAACATAAGAGTGTTCCAAATGAAGTAAAGAGCGAGAGGTAGTTAAGAAAGGCTCCGCGGACCCGCGCGTCCTGGCCGATTGCGTTTGCCATCTTCATTCACCGTCCATTCTCGATGCTTCGAACTTGAAGCGGCATTGGTGCTTTTGAGTTCTTCTCTGGTGTGAGC
>DASRHX010000004.1:0-24703 GCA_035650295.1 Bryobacteraceae bacterium
GCCGGGGCCGTAAACCGTTCCGCGCGCGGCGGTGCCATAAGCAGTGGCGGCAGGCCGGTAGGCGGCGGTGTTAAACCAGCGGAAGTTGGCCGGCGAATCGATGGCCGTGGCTTGGCCGGTGGAGTCGGCGCGCTGCGTGCGTTCAGCGCTGCCCAACTGGCAGTTGGCGCCACACTCGGCGCTGGTAACGGTGTTGGTGAGGCCGGTGCGCCACGTCCAGATGCCGCTTGCCTCCCAGCCGCCCAACAAGGCATCCGTAGCGCCGTTCATCGACGAGCCGTACTTGCGCCCCTTGCCGAAAGGAAGCTCGTACACCCAATTGGCCACGGAGTTGAACTTGACGTTCATTGTGTCGGGTCCCCATTCGTTGGCGAAGTTATAGGCGTCCTGCGGCGAGGCGCCACCGTCGCCCCAGTTTGGTGCGTTGGTCAGCACGCGGCCCCAGGTGAACGAGTGCAGGAAGCTGAGACCGGCGTCCCAGCGCTTTTCCACGCGGGTTTGCAGGCTATGGAACGAGGTGGACCCGCCGGAGTCCATGTACTGAATGTCGTTGTACACGGGGAACGGGCGGCGGTCGACGAGCGCTGGAGGGCCTTGTGTGCGGGCTTGATTGGCATTGTAGAAACGAGTGAGTTGCAGTCCGCGGTTGCCGACATAGCCCACTTCGAAGACGAGGTTGCGGACCAGTTCTTGCTGGATAGTGAAGTTCCACTGATGAACCATCGGGTCGGACATCGTGGGGTCGTTCCCGCGAAGGAGTTGATCGCGCGGCGTGGACGCGGCCAGGAAACTCGCCGGCGGCCCGTTACGCAACGTGATGAGCTGCGCGGCGGGAGTGGCGCGGTTCTGCGTGCGCGCCAGATCCACGACAAACGGAGCGTTCATACCGAGCAGGCCTTCGCGCCCCTGCCGGTTCGTGAAATTGTAGAACGTGCCGTAACCGCCCCGCAGCACAGTGCGCGGCGTCAGAGTGAAGGCGAAGCCAACGCGCGGCGAGAAGTTATCACGGTCCGGTTTGATCAGCGCGCGTTCGAAGGCGCCGCCGTCCTTGGCGAAGGTTCGCTCGCCGGTGGAGGGATTGAAGTTCGCCAACCGGTTGTACTTCTCCACAATGGGGCGGCCATATTCATAGCGCACTCCGAGGTTCAGCGTAAGGCGGGAGTTGACGCGGAAGTCGTCCTGTAGGAAGAGGAACGTGAGGTCCTTGCGGTTGTAAATCACTGAGTAAGAGGTCTGCGCATGCGTGGCAGGCAGCCCCAGCAGGAAGTCTCCCCAGGGGTTGTTGGAGAAGATGTTTTGCGAAAAACGGAACGTTCCGATGAGCGCCGACACGTCGAGCACGGCCGTCTGGATGTACTGCTTGTCGAATCCGGCGCGAATGGAGTGGCGGTTGCGTTGCAGGCTCCACGTGTTGTTGAACAGGTATACGTTGGGGACCTGAAACTGCGGAGTCGAGGTATGCCGGCCAAAAGCATCCATGCCGTCGAAGAGAAACTTCGGCCAGCCGCCGTTGATGCCAGGATCGTTCGGGAGGTTGGGAATGCCCAGGAGCTCGGTCGGACCGGGCGAGCCAAAGTTGGGCGGGCGGACGGCGGCGTTCAACCGCGTGAAGCCGAGACGAAGTTCGCTCAGCGTGCGAGGGCTCAGCGTCCAGGAAGGAGCGAGTACAGCGTGGTGCGCTTTCGTAGCCGTGGTCCCGAAGCCGTCGTTACTGGAGGTTTCCACGTAACCGGCGACCGGGCCGGGCCGGAAGATCTCCAGGTCGGAGTAGGAGTAGCGGGCGAATAGGCGCAAAGCGGTGGTGAAATAGTGGTCGCCCCGGACATCGAATTTGTCGGTGCGGTTCGTGTTGGTCACGGTGTTCAGGAAGAGGCCCGGAATCGGCAAGGCGGCGATGTTGCTGGGTGCTGGGAAATTGGCATCCGAAAGGATGCGGACGGCAACTGGATCGAAGCGTGACCGCGGGATGATGCCGCCTGGAAACGGGGAGTTTGTGTTCGGGTCTACAGGGGCGATCCGAAGAGCGCCGGAGATGGGAACGTTGTTGAAGTCGCCGTTCTGCAACTCGCGGGTGGGGACTGTCCGGGTGTAGGTGGTGCCCTGGCGTTCGCGCTCGCCTTCGTAGTTGACGAAGAAGAAGGTGCGGTCCTTGACGATGGGTCCGCCGAGATTCGCGCCGAAGAGGTTGAACCGCAGCTTTGGTTTGCTGCCATCGACGGTTGGCGTCCAGCCCTTTGCGTCGAGTTTGTCGTTGCGGAAGAACTCCCAGAGGGTGCCGCGAAGGTCATTGCCGCCGCTCTTGATCGTGACGTTGACGACGCCGCCCGCGCTGCGTCCGTATTCGGCGGAGTATGAATTGGTCTGGACCTTGAACTCCGCGACCGAGTCTACCGACGGGCGGATGACATCGGCGCGCTCGCCGCGGAAACTGGTGGCGTTCGAATTGTTGTCCATGCCGTCGAGCAGGAAGTTGTTCTGGAGCGCACGGTTGCCATTCACGTTGATCGCCCCGCCGATGCGCTGCCGGGGATTGACGGCGGTGCCGGGTGCGAGCAGCACCAGTTGGGTGTAATCGCGCTTGTTGAGCGGCAATTCCCGGATCTGGGCGAGGCCAATCACTTGGCCGCGCGAGCTGGTCTCGGTTTCGAGCAGCGGGGCGTCGGCAACGATGGTGACCTGCTCGGTAACCTGCCCGGCTTCGAGTGTGACGTCAACGCGGACGCGATCGCCCACGCGCAATGCCGGAACCGAGGCCTTGGCGTTGCGGAAACCGCCGAGCTCCACCAGGATTTCGTAGGCGCCTGGACGTAGTGCGGGGAAGGAATAGGCGCCGTCGCCGTCCGAGGAGCCGGTGCGTTCGATATTCGTGTCCAGGCTGCGGACCTTGACCTTGGCCCCCGAAACGATTGCCTGCGAAGAGTCGCGGACGGTGCCGAGAATTTCACCGTATTCGAACTGGCCGAAGGCGGTTAGCGCGCAGAACGAGCCGATTGAGAGGAGACGCGTGAGCAAATGTTTCATCGGAGTGACTCCTGTCACGGTGGGATCGTTAGGACGGTACCAACCGCTATTGACAGACCGATGAATGAGAGGTGACGGAACGAACTCTAAGGGTTAGCGCTGGGTGGGCGAAGGCCGCGGTTTCGCGGCAGCTTCCGCCAAAACCCCCTGCTTCATCATTGAGGCGAGGCCAAGGCAGCCCTGGCTGGCCATCATTCGGGCGAGCGACTCTTCGGCCATCTCCATCATGGTGTCGCTCGATTTGTCCTCGCCGGTTCCCATCCAGCCGCCGTCGCCTGCCTGGCGGGCGTGGCGGAGCATTTGCGAGACGAGGAGGCCTTCAAAGTCGGTGGCGGCCTGATCGAGGCGTGTGTTGTCCTTCGCGTGTTTTGAGGGCGCCTCGATCGAGGTTCCGGATTCAGGCACGGATGTGAGCGGACCGATGTGGAGGTTCATTGTGGCGTCTCTCCTAGATGACTTCGAGTTCGGCGTTGAGCGCACCCGCGGCTTGCAGGTTCTGCAGGATAGCGATGACGTCGCGCGGGGTGGAGCCGATGGTCATGAGAGCGCGAACGAGGTCCTCGACCGAAGCCCCTTCCTTGAGATTGATGTTGCGAGCTTTTTCCTCCTTCACGCCGACACCCACTTTAGAGACGACGGTCGTTTCGCCCGATGAGAGCGGCGCCGGCTGTGAAACGTCGTAGCTGGTTTCCACCTCGACCGTGAGGTTGCCGTGGAGGATCGATACGGGTGAGATCCTGACCTCTTTGCCCATGACGATGGTGCCCGTACGCTCATTGACCACGATCTTCGCGACACGGTCGATCTCGAGGGAGAGGTTTTCGATGAGAGAGTAGAACTCGACCGCACGCTCGGTGAATTCGGGTGGAACTGTCACGACGACAAGTCCCGCGTGGAGAGGCTTCGAGACAGGCCTGCCAGGTTCGCCAAAGGTGCGATTGATGAGGGCGCTGACTCGTGTGGCGTTGGTGAAGTCGCCGTGTTTAAGCTGCAGCCGCAGTTCGCTGGTATTCAGTGTGGATGGCGGAGCCGATTCGACAATGGCGCCACTGGGAACGCGGCCAGTGGTTGGGTGATTGACAGTTTGCGTCGTGCCTCCCCCGCCGCCGGAGGCGACGAAACCGCCTGTGACCACTGGTCCCTGGGCGACAGCAAAGACCTGCCCGTTAGCAGCCTTAAGAGGAGTCAGGAGGAGCAAGCCGCCCTGGAGATTCGTGGAGTCGCCCATCGCCGCGGCGGTAACGTCGACGCGCACGCCGGGCTGCGCGAATGGAGGAAGCGTGGCGGTCACCATCACCGCGGCGGTGTTCTTGGCTTGCAACGCCGTGGCGGCGACAGTGACCCCCATGCGCTCGAGCAGATTGCTCAGGGACTGGGCGGAGAAGACGGTTTGCCGCTTGTCGCCCGTGCCGGCCAAGCCAACCACCAGGCCGTAACCGACGAGTTGGTTGTCGCGCACGCCTTCAAGCGAGATCATTTCCTTCAGGCGCGAAAGCTTGCGCGCAGGCGTTGCTTCCACGGCCGGAGAAGGCGCGGACAACAACAGCAGACCGGCGCAGGCGAGAGGAAAAAAGCGATTCAAAATAGCGTTGGTCATTTTCCAGTGTCAAAACGGCAGGATGCCGAGCAAGAGGCGGTAGAGAAAATTGGGGCGGCGGATGGCATCACCCACAAGTCCCTTGCCCTGCACACGGACCTCGAGGTTGGCCAAACGGTCAGAGCGGATCTGGTTGGAGGAAGAAAGGTCCATCACGCGGGCGACGCCACGCACGGTGACGACCTGTCGCTCGGAATTGACGACCACTTCCTTGGTGCCTTCGAGCACAAGGTAACCATTGGGCAGAACCTGCGCCACTCGCGCGGACATGGTCGTGGTGAGTTGTGTCGACCGCGAAGTTTGGCCCTGGCCCTGAAGCTGAGTTTGGCCGCTCAGATTGGCAAGATTGGCGAGCGGTCCGACGCGCGTCGTGCCAAGCGCCGCGGTGATGGAATTGGAAGCCGAAGACTTGCGGTCCGAGGAACTGGCTCCTGTCGCCACGGCCGACGCGCTCTCGTTCACAACGATGGTGACCAGGTCGTTCAGTTGCGTCGAACGCGGATCGCGGGCGAGGTCGCCGAGACGTCCACCGGCGATGTACAGCGAACCGGCGCTTTGCGTGGACGTCTGTTCCTGGCGCAGCGCTTCTTCGATGTATTGCTCGAGCGGCGAGCGCGTTTTCATTTCAGCCGAGATGCAGGGCTGAGGCGAATGGCACTGCCACATCCAAAGTATGAGCTGCCACTTCATTACGCCGAGCAATCGTGTGGGTTTCATGAGATCAACTTCCTTTTGACGGATTCCGAGACAGCGCGGCGGCGGCACCACTGGCGGGCACCAGCAACTCGGCCGCGCCGGGCGCCGTGACGCGGGCACGAAGGCGCCGGTTCGACTCGGTGATTCGAACGGTAATCAGTTCACCTTCGGCGCCACCTCCCTCGCTGGTGGCCTTGAGACGAAGATTCGCCTGACCGCATCGCACCAGGAGACTGATCTCCTGACGTGGCTTCACGTCCTGGCGCGGATAGAACATTGCGTCCTGCAGAAAGGTCCCGGCTGTGAGACGGCGGCGTGCAGTGCGTCCCGCGAGAGCTTCTACCGACACGGCGGCATTGCCCTGCGTGAACGGATAGGCGCGAACGGTCTTCTCCTGGATACACCCTGCGCCGACCTTGTCGCCTGCCGCGAGTGGGCATGTAAGCTCCACACGCGTGGCTTCGGATTCAACGTGCGCGCGCACCCATACCGGAAAGCGAAGCGGTCGCGCCGGGTCAAAGCCGACCTCGATATACCCAATCAGTTGGACGAGACCGCTGTGCGGGTCGGGCCGCGCCGATCGCAGGTTGGCAAGAGGAAAGACCAGCTTGCCAACCGGGACGGTGCCTTTCGGGAACTCCTGAATGTCAATGGCAAGGCCGCTACCTGCGTGCGAGAAGGCGGCTTCCAAGGCTGTGGTCAGATCTTGTCGTGTGAGCACGCGGGCGACGCGCTCGACGCAGATCTCATCCGGTTCGCCGGGGACCGGTGCGCGGGCAGTTCCCGCCCATTCGCGAAACAGGAGAGTGCGACGAACACCGGGGCGTGGCGCGAATCCGACCATTCGCTTGGGATCCATGACCGCGGCTGCAGGTAGAACAGGCGAGAGATCGCCGAGCAAGATACGATCGCCCGCAATCGTGAGACAGCCGGGCGGACCAACCGCCGCGTGCGCGCTTAGGACGAGCCCGGCGAACAGGCTAGCGAGTGAGATTGTTGACCTGCTGGTACATTTCATCGGCTGCTTTGACGACCTTGCTATTCGCCTCATAAGCGCGCTGGCTCATGATGAGGTTGATGAACTCTTCGACGACGCTGACGTTGGAAGCTTCGACATAACCCTGCTGCAGGCTGCCCAAGCCCTCCTGTCCGCCGGGGTTGCCAACGGTGGGTTCGCCGCTTGCATCGGTGGGAGAGAACAGGTTGCGGCCAAGGCTGTTCAGCCCGGCCGGATTCGTGAAGTTGGCGAGTTGAATCTGGCCCGCGAGCTGCGCGGCGGATTGGCCGGGAAGCACGTAGCTCACCGAGCCGTCCGCAGCGATGGAGACCGCTTGCGCCTCGGGCGGAAGCGTAATCTGCGGCTCAAGCGGATCGCCGTCCGGGGTGACCAGGATGCCGTCGCGATCGAGGTGAAAGTTCCCCGCGCGTGAATAGGCGAGTTCTCCGGTGGGGCGGCGGATCTGGAAGAAGCCTCGCCCTTGGATGACGAGATCGAGGGGATTTTCAGTGGCCTGGAAGCTGCCCTGCGTGAAGATGACTTCGTTCGAGGACGGACGCGTGCCCAGACCGAGCTGAAGGCCCGTGGGAACGACGGTTTGCGTCCCGGCGGCTGCGCCTGGTTGGACCAGACTCTGATAGAGGAGATCCTGAAACTGCGTGCGGCGCATCTTGAAGCCGACCGTATTCGCATTGGCCAAGTTGTGGGCAATGTTGTCGACGTTCATCTGTTGCGCGTTCATGCCGCTGCCGGCACTGAAGAGAGCTCGAATCATCGGGTGTTTCCTTTCCTGCCGCCGCCGCGATGGCGGCTAGTTGCCAACACGGGCCACCTCGTCGGCGCGGCGTCCCATTTCGGCGCCAATCTGAATAGCCTTTTGTAGCGTTTCGAATTGCCGCAGGACTTCGATCAAGCGCACCGAGCTTTCCGGACCGGCGACATTCGCGCCCTCCAGATGTCCCTGCAGGACGGCGGTCTTCGTGGCCGTCCGGGCGGCATCGGCGCGGTTGAGGTGGAAGTAGGTTCCATGGTGTTTCTTGAGCGCTGTCGCGTCGCTGACCTCTTGAATTTGCAGAGTGCCCACTTCGGCGCCGCGTTGTGTGACGACGCCAGCTCGCGAGATGGAAAAAGGCACGTTAGGGCGCAATTGAATGGGCTGGCCCTCGGTCGAGAGCACGGCATAACCGTTGGCGGTAACGAGCGTCGAGTCGCTGCTGACGCGGAAAGTGCCCGATCGCGTGAGCAATTCACCTGACGGGCCTCGAACGTGGAAATACCCGGGACCATCGAGGGCAAGATGCGTCTGATCGCCAGTGGCCTGCAGCGTGCCCGGAGAGAAGTCGGTCCAATTGTCCTGGATCAGCGGCGACTGAAGAGGATCGCCCTCGAGGGCTGGATCGACGACGTCTGTCGCGCTATAGAGAGTGTAAGCTTCACGATCTGCCTTGAATCCAGCCGTTGCCTGATTGGCGATGTTATTCGCCAGCAGGTCGAGAGATTCCATCCGCGCCCGCATGCCACTGGCGGCGGCCGTTAGAATTCCGTCCATGACACCTCCAGCGGAGATCCATGCAAGAGGCGTGCCAATCGTAAAATAAGCAGGAAACAGAGTGTTTTGACGGTTTTTTCGCGGGTTCGAGGCGAGCCATGGCGGGTTTCAAAATGGCATGGAATTGCCGTTTTGGATGAGGTGGCGGGATTCTGCCGCGGCGAGCCTTGGTAACTGCTTCATTTTCTTCGAATGGGCGTTGGTCTTTCGATTGCGCTTGAGAGAACGTGAATTTTGATCCTGCCGCAAACGCGGGCAACACAACGGTGGATCTGCTCGGAACGCTGATCCCCCAACCAGTGCCCAGTGGATCGCAACTCCCGGCGCTCATCATGCCAATAGAGGCGGTGACAATCGACCCCAATGCTCTGATGCAGGCGGGGACCGTTGTCGAGGAGGCGCCATTCTTGTCCTTGCTTGAGGATGCGGGATTGGGACTGGAAGTGGAGGTAAGCGAATCGGAGGAAGGCGAAGAGGGCGAACCCGAGGAGCCCGCGCCATTACCGAAAGCGGCTGCCGAGATGGTCGCGCCGGAGACGCTGCGGCTCATCTTCCCGGCGAACTATTTTTATACGGACTTGGACGTAAGTGAGGCTGGTGTGAAACTTCCTGAGCGGAGTGATGGAGGGCCTGGTAACCAGAAACCCGCCGAGGCGGCGGAGAAAATCCTCGCGACGGTCACCCCGATCCCAGCCCGGAAGCCGGTTGAGTTAAGCACGTTGCCGGACGGACCCGCTGAGTTAGCTTCCTTGCCGGATGCGCCCGGGGTCGAGGCCGAGAGTGAATGGATTGAGTTTGAGCGTGTGGCCGAGGCTTCGGTTGAGGTACCGACCGAATTCGCACCCAAGACGCAGCCGCCTCCCGTGGAAAAGCCAATGCAACCGGAGCCGCTGCGACCAGTATTGGAGCGGCCGGTTCGAGAGGCAATTGAGAAGGCTGCGCAGCGTGTGAACACAGAACCAGCGCCGAAGCTCATTCTGCCGGAACACCAGGCAGCCGTCACGGTCGTGGAGACTCCCGCGCAGACGCCTCGCGAATCAGGACTACCGGCGAAGATCGCCAAGATCGAAGTGGCTCCGAGGATTTTCGCGCCCGCAGGGCCGCAACCGAAGAGTGAAAATGATGGCGACGACAAAGGCTCAACGGAACCCAAGCAGGCACCTCACGCGGTTGTCGCCGCGAATCCGGTAACGGCGCAAGCTCATAGCAAAGAGGAGCGCGCGGAGCGTAACAGCTTCGAAGTCCAGCTTGAAGAGAGAGTCCGTACAACAGATACGTCTGGGCATTTGTCACGGCACGTAGCAGTGCAGCCACGGGAGCCGACAGAATCTCCCAGTCGAAAAATTGAAGCCACGCCCGCGGTGCAACCAGGCGCTAAAACCTCAATAGTACCTGCGGTGTCGACAAGTCCGGCGCGGACGGTCTCGATCTCCGTGGTTAGTCCGAGCGGCGAGGATGTGCGAGCTATCGTGCGAGCGACTGGAGATGGGGTCCAGGTGAGATTGCAGGCAGGCGATGAGCGGACGCAGGAAGCCCTGCAACAACGCGCGCCGGAATTGCGGTACCGGCTCGAAGAAGCCCAGCGCGTCTCCCCGGGTGACGTCTGGGAAAGCGTGCATCCCACAGATGAGGCCGTGGCGGACGTGCCGGTTCCGGCCGCCGAGTACGGCAGGCAACAAGAGTCCGGCAAACGCGATTGCCCACCCTCGCAAGAGCACACAGGCGGTGGGCAACGGCACGGGCACCGGGGTTTCGACCGCGGCGAAAGCGAGCGAGACAACGAGGCTGCCGAAGAAGAATTCTCGATTCATTTTGAACAAGGAGGCAAATCATGACCGTAGGCGCACCGCCCACGAAATACGAGTTCCCCAACGCCACCGGCAACAGCGAAATCGGAAGGGCAAATACGGTTGAGGAGGCGCAAGACTCCAAGCAGATGTTTCTCCGGCTGCTGGTGGCGCAGATCCAAAATCAAAACCCGTTGAGCCCTGAGGATCCGACCCAGTTTCTCGGGCAACTGACGCAGTACAGCATGCTCGAGCAGTTGATCATGATCCGGCAAGGCGTCGCACCCGACGCGATCACGGGCGATGGAACGCAATTGAACGAAGGTTGAGAACAATATGTTTACATCATTTTCCACGGCTCTATCGGCGCTCAGCGCGCATGCGACTGCTGTTGACGTGGTTGGCAATAATTTGGCCAACCTGAATACGCCTGGCTTTAAGGCAAACGTCGTCAGCTTCCACGACCTGGTGACGCAATCGCTGGGCGCGGGATTGGGTGAAACCCAAGTCGGATTCGGCGTTGGCCGTCCCATCACGTTGCGGCAATTTACCCAGGGTGCGATCAAGACGAGCTCAGGCGAGTTGGACGTTGCCATCCAGGGCGATGGGTTCCTCGTAGTGAAGGATCCGGTCACCAGCGGCGATATCTACACTCGCGGCGGCAATCTGCTCGTGGACAAGTTCGGCAATCTGATGACGGCGACGGGACAGAAGGTCCAGGGGTGGATGGCCACCAACGGGAGCCTTTCCACGAACGGACCGATCGAAGACATCGTGATTCCAGTGGGCACGTTAAAAGAACCCGTGGCGAGCACGCAGTTTTCCTTCGACCTGAATCTAAATGCGACGGCTTCGGCCGGCCCGCCCGCCGATTCCTTCACGACCTCGATCGAGGTGTTCGATTCTCTCGGCACATCACACGTACTGAAAGTGGACTACACCAAGACGACGACGGCCAACGTCTGGGACTATGCAATTTCATTTCCCGATGGCGATGTAAGTACGCCGGTGACGCCCGTGACCGGTCAGATTACGTTTGACTCCAGCGGAAAAATGATCGATCCGCCAGTGGCGGGCCCACTTCCACAGATCGTCGTCACCGGGCTAAGCAATGGAGCGGCCGATATGACGCTCGACTGGCAACTTTACGATGGCACGGTACCCCGCATCACGCAGTTCACACAGACTTCCTCAGTGAACGCCAACCAGCAGAACGGCTCCCCGGCGGCACAACTTGTTCGCGTAGGCATAGCCAGCGGCGGATTTGTTCTGGCGCAGTATTCCAACGGGCAGCAGCTCAGCGTGGCGCAATTGGCGATGGCCTCAGTCCGTAACCCGGAATCGCTAATTGCCCTGGGTGATAACGCATTTGGATTGAGCGCGCGGTCGGCGTTGCCCGCAATCGGGCTTCCTGGAACGGGTGGCCGTGGGTCGATTCTAGGCGGCGCGATTGAGAATTCCACGGTGGATATCGCACGAGAGTTTACGAACCTGATTGTGTTGCAGCGGGGCTACCAAGCCAACGCCCGAGTTGTGACCACAGTCGATGAGATGAGCCAGGAGACGATCAGTCTGAAGCGATAACCGGCAGCTAACGGCCCACGGCAATGGTAGTAAATCCTCTTCAGATCATCGCGCCCTTTGCCGACGTGTGCGTGCCGGTAGAAGTGGAATTGGACCGCAGGATTATGAGCGTTTCCGAACTGCTGTCGATGGAAAGCGGAACAGTGATCAAGATGTCGCGGTCGGCTGGAGAAAACATCGACATTCGCGTGGGAGGAGTGCTGGTGGGCTTCGGCGAGATTGTGATTCTGGAAGAGAACATGGGAGTCCGCATCACGGACTTCCACGAAGACACCTGATATGGATACGACGCTACTCTTACTAGCCGCCGCTTCGCTGGTGGCGCTGCCCCTCGCCGCCCGATTGCTGGTGGCCGTGCAGCAGGGCTGGCGGCCGGGCGCCCGCTTGCGGCGGGGCACGCTGGAGAGCGGATGCCGTCTGCGTGTGATTGCACGTGCGCAACTGTCGCCGCAGCACAGCCTCCATCTTGTCGAGACTGCCGGCGGGACTCTACTGATCTCCTGTTCACCAAAAGGAACAAAGGTGCTCGACCGCCATACGCAGCGCGAGGGTTCCGCAATGACCACCGCCACGAGGGCGGCAATGACCGCCTCGCGGTAGAGAAACAAGGATGGACTGGCAGAACCTCAGCACGCCTTTGCGCATCGTGCTCGTGCTGTCGGCGGCGGCAATGCTGCCGGCCGCAATCATGTGCGTCACTCCGTTTCTGCGGATCGTCATCGTGTTGCATTTTTTGCGGCAGGCGTTGGGCACTCAGACGGCTCCGTCCAACCAGGTGCTGGTCGGCTTGGCACTGTTTCTGACGATGGGCATTATGCGCCCGGCCATGTCCAGGATCTATGACGAGGCATGGGTTCCTCACGACCGCGGGCAGATCACGGGCGCGCAGGCATGGGAGAAGGCGCGGCCGGTGATCCATCGCCACCTGTTACGTTTCGCGCGTGAGAAGGATCTGGCCCTGATGCTCGAAGTGGGGCACAAGGCAAGGCCGCGGAACTCCAGCGAAATCGAACTCGACACGCTAGTTCCGGCCTATGTATTGAGCGAGCTGCGCACCTCGTTCCAGATTGGCGCGGCGCTGTTCCTGCCGTTTCTCGTAATCGATCTGATCATCGCCTCGGTGACACTTGCCTTGGGCATGGTGCAACTGCCTCCGGCGATGATTTCGGCGCCGTTCAAGATCCTCCTGTTCGTGCTCGTGGACGGTTGGAATCTTGTGATCGGCTCGCTTTTGAAGAGTTTCGGTCCGGGAGGATGAGTAACCCCAAATGAACCCGCAACAAGCCGTGGAACTAATCTCCGGAGCCATTACGACGGCGGCCTGGGTATGCCTGCCGCTGCTGGCGGGCGGATTCATCGTCGGCATCGTCGTCAGTCTGGTGCAAATCTTAACGAGCATCCAGGACCCGGCCGTGGGTACCGTGCCGCGCCTTGCGGGAATCCTCGTGCTGATCCTCTTAAGCGCGGGCTGGATGACGGCGCGGCTGGTTGACTACACCACGCGTATCTTCACGAGCATTCCGCAATTGGCGCGGTGAGGCGCCTACGATGTCCCAGGCAGACTTCTTGCTGATGGCGCTGGGCATGCTGCAGTTGACCACACGCATGGCGGCATTTGTGTTCTTAGTTCCGATCCCCTATATGCGGGCGGCGCCGCCGCAGGTAAAGGTCGCACTGAGCATGCTTATGGCGTTGTTGATGCTACCCGGTCATGCACGCCGGCCGTTCCTCCCGGCAGGAGCGGACGCGGAGCGCATGGCAAGTGCGATGGCCGCCGAAGCGTTGCTCGGGCTGGCCGTAACGGCGTCGCTCGCGGTGATGCTGGGCGTGGTGGTGGAGGTGTTTATCATAGCGTCGCGGCTGGTGGGCTTGAACGCCGGGTTCGGTTACGTGTCGACAATCGACCCGAATACGCAGGCCGACAGCGGCGTGCTCGACGTGCTCGGCGGGCTGCTCGCCTCGCTGGTGATCGTGACGGCGGGACTGGACCGGCCAGTTCTGTTGCTGCTCAGCCGTGCGCTTGAGACGCCGCATTGGCCCAATATGGCCGCCGGCGTGCGCGCGATCGGGGACGTTCTGGGTCAAGCATGGTCGGCCGGAGCACGCCTCGCGTTGCCGATCGTCGTTCTCCTGATCGTGATCGACCTATTGCTGGCGCTTGGGTCGAAGTTCCAGGCGCAACTACAGATGATTACTCTGTCATTCCCGCTCAAGATTCTGGGCGGCATGTGGATGCTCGCCTTTGGCCTCGCCTTGTGGCCAGAACTGATGCTGCGCGTGATGAACACGGCGCTCGCCCTGCTCGCGCGGCTGTAGGCGGCCATGGCGGATCCTTCGGAGAGAACCGAAAAACCGACTCCCAAGCGATTGGAGAAGGCGCGGAAAGAGGGGCACTTTGCCGTCAGTCCGGAGTTCCTCTCGTCATCCTACTTCGCCATTTGCGTGGCGCTGCTGATCGCCTACTCCGAAAGCTGGACGAGTGCGCTGATCAACGCCATGCGCATCGGGTTACAGCAAGCCATGATGTGGGACGGCAGCGCGGCCACACTATTGGCCACCGGGCGCCAATGGCTGCTCAGTCTCGGCGTGCCGCTGCTGATGGCGGGCCTCGCGGCGGCCGTCGTCGCGCTCTTTCTGCAACTGATACAGACCCAATTCGGAATCGCCACGGCCAAACTGAAACCCGATTGGGGACGGCTGAATCCGGCGCAAAAGGCCAAGGGTATCCTGCAACGGGGCGGTACACAATTCGTATACGCGATTTTTCTGCTGCCCGCGATGGGGCTGATTCTTTATACCGCGGTAAGCCGGGAATGGACGCCAATACTTCGTCTTCCACGGCAGGATCTGGCCAGTGGTCTGAATTGGTCGGGCCACTGGATCCGCTCGCTGCTCATCTACATGGCCGGATTGTTCTTCATTGTCGGCCTTATCGATCTGGCATGGCAGACGCACAAGTTCCAAAAGAGCATGCGCATGAGCAAGCAGGAGATCAGGGACGAGATGAAGGAGATGGACGGCAATCCCTTCATCAAGGCCAAGATTCGCAAGCTGCAACGCGATCTCCTGCGCCGCAAGATGGTGCAGGATGTTCCGAAGGCGACAATGGTCGTCGTAAACCCCACGCATTACGCGGTGGCTTTGCGCTATGTGCCGAGTGAGAACGCGGCGCCGCGCGTTGTCGCCAAGGGGCGCGATCATCTGGCGCTGCGCATCCGCAAAATCGCCAACGATCATCAGGTCCCGATTGTTGAGAATCCGCCGCTGGCGCAATCACTGTATAAGTTCGCGAAGGTGGGGCATGACATTCCGCCGCATTTGTACAGAGCCGTGGCCGAAGTTCTGGCCTACATCTATCGCGTGATGCACGGCAGGCTACCGCAGTAGCAAATGCCTGTGCTGTTGGCACGGGAATTGCTCTGCTCTGCCCGGGGGCACCGCAGGGGCGTCACAGATGGCCACAGGAAGCACCGCCGTATCCGCGATCAACGTAGCCGGGCCTCTCCCGCCGCCGGCAGGGGAAGCGCGTCCGACAAAGCACGCGCCGGGTAATGTACCGGCCCCAGGGGGGAAAGAAAAACCCTGGGCCGATATCCCATGGTCCGAGCTGACCGTGCCGGTCGCCGTTCTTTCGGTGATCCTGGCCATGATCCTGCCGCTGCCGTCGTGGCTGTTGGATTTCCTCATTGCCGTCAATATCACGCTGTCTGTGATCGTGCTGCTCGTGGGGATTTACGTGTCCAAGCCTGTGGACTTCAGCGCGTTTCCGACAACGCTGCTCTTGATGACGCTGTTCCGCCTTGCCTTGAACATATCCTCCTCGCGCCTGATTTTGATGAACGGTAATACGGGGACCGCTGCCGCCGGGCATGTGATCGAGGCGTTCGGCAGCTTCGTCGTAGGTGGCAACTACGTCATCGGTACGGTGATCTTCCTTGTGCTGATCGCCATTCAGTATGTCGTCATCAATCACGGCGCCGTACGCATCTCGGAGGTGACGGCGCGCTTTTCGCTCGATGCATTGCCGGGCAAACAGATGTCGATCGACTCGGACTTGAACGCCGGATTGATCGATGAGGCCGAGGCCAAGCAGCGCCGCAAGGGCCTTGCCATGGAGGCGGAGTTTTACGGCGCCATGGATGGCGCCTCGCGCTTCACGCAACGCGACGCCGTGGCGAGCATTCTCATTACGGCCATCAACATCATTGCCGGCTTCCTGATCGGCGTGCTGCAGCACGGCATGGAGTTGAAGCGGGCCCTGGCGACCTATACCGTGCTGACCATCGGCGACGGACTGGTGACCGTAATTCCGGCGCTGATGATCTCCGTTTCCGGCGGCTTAATCGTTACGCGCGCCAATTCCGAGCAGCGCCTGGGCAAGACCTTCGAAAAGCAGGTATTCAGCAATCCACAGCCGCTGTTTCTCGCATCGGCCGTGATGGCGACGATGGCGCTGTTTCCCGGACTGCCGGCGTTCACCTTCCTCGCGCTGGCCGGCGCTACAGGTGGCTATGCCTGGCGATTGCGACAGCGAACCATCCGGAATGAGACCAAGGTCGAGGCGCCGGCGCCGGTAAAGGACAAAGACAACATCGAATCCTTGCTCAAGGTAGAGCTGCTCTCGGTGGAGGTTGGATTGGGCCTGGTACGGCTGGTCGAAGGAGCGCAAAGTTCTCCTCTGCTCAGGCGCATTTCGGCCATCCGGAAACAGTTGGCGGGTGACCTGGGATATCTCCTTCCGCCGGTACGGGTGACAGACAACCTGGGCCTGCGTGCAGGAGAATACGTCATCTCCATAAAGGGGAATGAGATCGCTCGATACGAAATCCCACAAGGATGTGAGATGGCAATTGCAGCGGGAGCGAAATCGGATCCACCTGCTGGCGCAAGGCCGACGCGCGAGCCCGCGTTCGGGTTGCAGGCATGGTGGATTCCCGCAACACAGGCCGACTCGGCCCGCGAAGCCGGCTTTACTGTCGTGGATGCGGTCAGCGTACTCGGTACGCACTTGTCGGAAATTGTTCGGCGGAATGCGTACGAACTGTTCACACGCAAAGACACGAAGAAGGTGCTGGATCGAGTCAGTGAAGATAATGCGCGGCTGGTCGAAGATCTGGTGCCGAAGCTGCTCGCCTTGCCAGTCGTGCAAAGGGTTCTGCAGTTCCTGTTGCGCGAACGGGTTTCAATTCGGGACGCCAGTTCCATCCTGGAATCGCTCAGTGAGGCCGCGCAGATTACCAAGAATCCGACCCTGCTGTGCGAGTACGTACGCCAGAGCATGAAGCGCGGGCTTGTGCAGCCCTACCTCAACGCCAGCGGCGAATTACCTGCTTATCTGATGGACCCGGCGATGGAGCAAGCGCTGGAAGGATGCGTGGAACATGGGGAGCACGCATCGCACCTGAATCTGCCGCCCCAAAAGGTACGCGAATTGCTAGAACGATTCCAGCGCGCGGTGGGCGCATCCGAGGCCACAGCGGTTGTGCTGACCTCTTCCACCATTCGATTCTTCCTCCGCCAATTGCTGGAGGCAACATTCCCCAATCTTGCCGTGTTGTCTCATGGCGAGGTGCCCCCGGGGCTTAGGGTGACCGGTTTGGGGACGATTCGATAGACGGGACATTGGCACGAGTCATGCGCTTGAAATCCTACTTTGCATCGACCGTCGAGGAGGCGATCTCGCTTGCTTCGCGCGAGCTGGGCGAGGACGCCATGCTGGTGTACTCGCGCGAGACGATGCCTGAGGCGCGGAACCTGGGCCGCTACGAGGTCGTGTTCGCGTTGGAATCCGAATCGCAGCAGGTCGTGGACCAGGTAGGCGAGTCCGGTAGCGTGAGTGCCACATCCACGGCGCAGATGTTACGGCCCTCTGGATCCGACGCTCCGTGGCGAGACTTGCGCGCGGACTTGATGGAAATGAAACGGCAATTCACGCGGATGGAGCGGTTGATGATTCAAACTACCGGCGCCGTCGCGGCCAGCCGCTGGAGCCCGCCATGTGAAGAGTTGTTTCAGGAGTTGCTGGCACTGGAGTTCCCTGTGGATTTTGCGGCGCGCCTGGTGTCCGCCGTGGAACGAAGACATGCGCCAGGCCAGGCATGCGACCGCGCAACCGCTGTGGCGGAGCTAGCCGCTCAGATTGGTACCTTGCCTTGTGGCCGGCTCGCGCTAGGCGAAAGCCGCGCGCACGCCTTTATCGGGCCCGCCGGTGGCGGCAAGACGACGATGCTCGTGAAGTTGGCCGTGCTCCTCGGTATGGAGCAGCGCCTTCCCGTAATGCTCGTATCCCTTGATTTCAGACGTATAGGGGGTTCTGAGCAGTTGAAGACATTCGCTCACATTTTAGGCGCGCCGTTCAGCGCAGTCGATCACCGCGCGGCGCTGGAGAGACTGATTGAAACAGAGGGCCGCCGCCAGACGCTGTTTCTCGATCTGCCCGGATTCAGCGAAGAAGACCTGCGTGAGCAGGCTTGGATGCCCGCCGTATTTCGCGAAAGCAATCAGGTGCGGTCGCATTTGGTTCTGCCGGCCTTTGCGCGAACAATAGAATGCGCGCGGATTGCGCGGCGCTACGAGGCGTTCCAGCCATCGAGCCTGATGTTGACGCACATGGACGACAGTGAAGCCGTGGGCGGAGTAATTGCCGAAATGGTGCGCTATGGGCTACCCATCTCATACTGCGGGACGGGACAATCGATTCCGGAAGACATCCGGGCCGGCGAGCCGGAATGGCTGGCCTGGCGCGCGCTTGGCGTGATGGAAGAGGCCGCGGCCGGAGGATCTCGCGAAGGGGCAAGTTGGGCACTGGCATGAAACGACGGATCCGTGTGGGAGACATGACATGAGCAGGTCGGGAATGCGCACATATGCCGCTCAACAGCAAGCCGGAGGGGAGGAGCGTGAGAAGCTGATTCTCGAACACCTGCCTCAGGTGCGGTTGATCGCGCGCCGGATTCACGAACGATTGCCGGAGAGCGTAAGTCTGGAGGACCTCGTCTCGACGGGCGTCGTAGGCCTGATTAGCGCCATCGACCACTTCAAGCCGGAACACAACGTCAAGCTGAAGACCTACGCCGAGTACAAAATTCGCGGCGCGATTCTCGATAGCCTGCGCGGCCTGGATTGGGCGCCGCGGCAACAGCGCCGCAAGTGTAAACAGATAGAAGCCGCCATCGCCGTCATCGAACAACACGTCCATCGCACGCCCACCGAGGACGAGATTGCACGCGAACTGGGCCTCAGCATGGAGGATTACCACGAGTGGCTGGTGGATGTGCGCGGCGTGAACCTGGGCAGTCTGGAAGGCAACGCAAACGAAGAAGAAGGCCGCGATCTTCTGAAGTTCATTTCCGACTCCGAGGAGAACTGGCCTTCGCGCCTGATGGAGCGGGCCGAACTGGAACGGCTCATTGCGGAGGCAATCGAGCGGATGCCCACCATCGAGCGCACGGTTCTCGGGTTGTACTACCACGAGGAGTTGACACTTCGTGAGATCTCCAAGATCGTCCGTCTGCACGAGAGCCGCGTGTCGCAATTGAAGTCGCAGGCGATTCTGCGATTGCGTTCCTTCATTGCCAAACGCTGGCCGATCTCCAAGGGAGAACCGAAGCGCTAGGGGAACGCTAAGGCAACAGAGATAGCCAAATGCCATCCGAGCTGACGCAACAAACCGCATTGTCCTGGCTCTTGCGCGCATGGCGGCCCAAGTTCGCCGAATCGCTCGGAACCATCACAGGCCTCCTGGTTGAGGCGAGCGACTCCGCGGCCGATGAGGTGCCGGCGGATTCGTTGTGGTGGGATCAGCCGTTGAGTCTCGGAGGAGGAATGAGCGTGCGGATTGGCGCCGCGCCCGAGGTGTGGCAGGCCTTCGGCACGGCTGCGCTGGAGGCCGCCGGATTACAGGACACTACCGAGGATGACGTTCGCGGAACGTATCTGGAGATCCTCGGCCAGTCGCTTTCGGGACTCGCCACCGTCATCGGTTCGCTCGCCGGCCGCGAGGTGACCTGCGAGGCCGGCCAATTGGAGCCGACTGCGTTTGAAAGTGCGCTGGGGGCGCATTTTCAGATCCACGGCGGCCCTTCCGGCACCATGTGGTTGTCGGTGTCGAATGAATTATTGTCGACGGTGCTTGCGGCCTCCGACGGCGGAGGAGCGCCGCAGAGCGGAACTGGCGGCGATTGGCGCGGCGGCCAGGCCTCCGCGAAAGCGGCCTATGATCTGCTTCTCGACGTCGAGATGCCGGTCAGCGTGTCGTTCGGCCGCGCGCACATTCCCTTGAAAGAGGTGCTCAAACTGACCTCGGGATCGATCGTGGAACTGAACCGTACCGTGACGGAGCCCGTGGAAATTATCGTCAACAATTGCGTCATCGCGAAGGGCGAGGTCGTTGTAATCGAAGGGAACTATGGCGTGCGTATCCACCAGGTGATCAGCCGCAACGAACGGCTGCGAACGTTGTACTAAACCGCGCGCGAGAACGAAGTAAATGCAACTCAGCTCGGCATTGGATATCCTCCTTCACCCGCTCGCCGCCTACGTCGCTCTGACGCTCGGGCTGGGCATAAGCATCGGCCTGTTCATTCAGGTGAAGGCGGAGATGCGGCGGCAGGCCAATCGATGGGCCGGCGAGCGGACTGCCTTACAAGCCGCGAACCTCGCCCTGCGCGGGGCACTGGACGATATGCGTCGGGAACCGCCACCGCTCGGAGGTTTCCCTGTTATCACGCCGCCCGCGCTTCGGCCGTCCATGAATATGACCAGACGGTCCCAGGTGCTCAGGTTGCATCATCGCGGCGAGATGCCCGATCAGATCGCTGCGGCACTCGACATTCCCGTGAATGAAGTGGAATTGATGCTGAAGGTGAACAAGATCGTCAACGAGCGCTAGCGATCTTCTTCGTCGCGCTGCGTGACACGTCGCTCCCGGCGCTCGTTTTCGGATTCCTCTTCGAGCGTCACGCTGAGCGAAATTTCCCGCTTCTCACGGACGACGCCCAGCGGGAAGGTGCGCCGGGGACGTAAAGCGCGCATTTCCGAAGACACGGCGCGCGGTGAATCCACCTGCTTGCCATCCACCTTCACAATCACGTCGCCGGCCTTTATGCCAGCCTTCTCGGCGGCCGAACCATCGGCGACCGACCGCACCAGCACCCCCTCCTCGACGCCGAAGAACTGTGCCAGTTGGCCCTCTATGCCCTCGGCCTCGAGTCCAAGCATGGAGCTCTTCCAGGTCGTGAAGGCCCGCGGAATGTCGGGAATCCAAACCTGCGGCAGTTGCGGCATCTCGCGTCCGCCCGAAAGCGACTCCAGCAGTTCCTTGGGAGTTTTCGTTTTGCGGCGGCCGATCGTCGCTGTCACGGACTGCGGTCCACCGTTGCGCCAGAGGCCGATCTTCACCTGACGTCCGGCGGGCGTCTCGCGCACGACCCGAACAAACTGTTCGGTGCCTTCCACGCGCTGGCCGCTGAACTCCAGCACGACATCATTCACCAGAATCCCCGCCTTCTCGGCCGGACTGCCTGGCTCGATTCTGGTAATCTCCACGCCACGCTCCTCCTTCAACTTCAGTTCGCGGGCACGGGCCGAGTCGACATCCGTCGCGTGAACGCCCAGGAAGCTGCCGCCTGGATTCGCCCAAACCATCATTTGCGGTTGTTGCTGTGGATGTGGCTGTTGCTGCTGTTGCTGTTGCTGCTGTGGCGTGGCTGGAGGCGGGGGAGGCGCCGCAGGTTTTTGGGCAAGTGCAAGGGCGCAGGCAAAAGCGCCCGCGAAAATGATGTGCTGAAACTTCATGACCTACTCTTTTCGACGCAGGAAGATGGTACCTCGTGAGGCGGACACACGCAAAACGGGTCCTCCCCCGTTGAGATCACCTTCCGCAAGGACGGGACCACGGACGGGAGCAATGACCGGCAGCAGGCGAATTTCGGAGAACTCGCTCACAATTCGTCCATACTTGCCGGGAAGCTCGTTCATGGCCTGAACGGTGACGGCCAGCCGCGCGGGAATCACGACGGTAATATCGCCGCTGGCCGAATTCAAAACGGAATTTTCCATGCGCACACCGCCGGCCCATTCGGCCAGAATGCTGCCCGCGGCCGTGGAGACGTTCACCGGCCCGGAGACGTTGCGCAGCCGTACGCCGCCGGCAACCGAGTCGCACTGCACGCCTCGCGCGGAACCAACCTGGATTCCGCCGCCGCCGGTATGGGCGTTCACGATGCCACCGGCCTCGTAAATCTTGATGACGCCACCGAGGGTGCGGGCCGAGACATTGCCGCGGGCGCGCGCGATTTCCACATTGCCCGCGCCGGTCGAGGCATGGACGCGCGAGAGAGCCTCTTCTACCACGACGTCGCCGCCGCCGGTTTCCAGCCACGATTCGCCCTCGGCCCGCTGCACGTGAATGGGGCCGCCGGCCGTGAGGCAGCGAATCGAACCTCTCACCGTTTGAATGTCGACGGGGCCGCCGCCTGTCGTAAGTTGCAGCGAGCCATCAATGGTTCCGGCTTGTACGGGGCCGCCGCCGGTTTCACAATTGAGCGTTCCGGAAAGTTGATCGAGGGTGAGGGCGCCAGTCTGGGTAAACACATGCGAGTCGGCCAAACTGCGGGGCACGCGCAGTTCCAGTTGCGGAGCGCGGTTGAAGCCGCTCGCGGCGTGCAAGGTGAGCGTAGGTACGCCATTCACCTGCTGAAAGACGATGGCGAACAGGCTCACCAGCTTGCGCGCCTGTACTTCATCGTTGGCGCGGGCGCGGCGGATGAGGCGGTACTCGATGCGCGAAACGTTAGCGCCCACCATCGTCACCGCGCCAATGCTGTTCACGCGCAGGCGCGAGATGCCGCGGGCGGGAAAGCTGCCGGTCTCGACGGAACTCCATTCAGCGCCTTCGCGTTCGAGCGGAAGGCGTTGCTGGCTGCTTTGTCCATGGAGGAGACAGGCGGCGAGAGTCGGGAGCAACGCACGTCTGATCATTAGAAGCTGTCCACGCTCGCGTTGAGGTCGTGCAAGAGGCGCTGCGTGCGTTGGCGGATGTAGTCGTTATCTTCGCGCTGCATCAGTTGCTGAAGGGCGCCCACGACGTCGCGCTGCTTGTGTTGAACGAGAAGATCGATGGCTTGAGTGCGGATGCCGGGGTTGTTGTCGTGAAGAAGCACGTGAGTGAGAGCCGAACGCACTTCCGGGTGCGCCGCATATCGCTTCAGCCCTTGCAGCGCCTTCATGCGCACGCCGGAGTTCTCATCGCTTTGGAGAGCGGCGATGAGCGCCTGGCGCACCTCGTCGGTGGCGGTTTCCTGTTGTAGAAGATCGAGAGTTTCCACGCGCAGCCCGGGGTCGCCCGGATCCTGCGCGGCGGCAAGAAGAAGTTGGCGCACGCGGGCGTCGTCGACTTTGCCGGTCACCATGCGCTCGCGTGTCTCTTCGACAGTGATTTTGACGAGGCCGTTCCGGTCGGGTTCGACAAAGCGCACGCGGGTTCCACTCACGGGAATGGTGTCGAATGTCGGTTCAGTGCGGGCCGATGGGGGCAAGGTGAGCCGTGCCCCGAGGAAGCCGAGGGCGAGCATGGCCAGCGCTCCCAGCGGGCGCGACCATGCCGGAGTGAAAAAGCGCGGTCTCGCCGTGTCGGCAAGGCGTTGCCACCAGGACCTGCCGCGTTGCTCGATTGCTTCTTCCCGGATGCGCAGGCGCAACTCGCGGCGGCAGTCCGTCAATAGCGGCGCGGGCACCGGCTCGACCGTATGGTTGAGCGCCGTGTGCAGGCCGCGCATGCTTTCCAGCTCCTGGCGGCACTGCGAGCAGCCGGCCAGGTGTTGTTCGATCTGCTCTTCTTCGTCGAAGCTGAGTTCGCCGTACAAAAGAAAAGGCAGCTCGGCTTGGACGTTTTGGCACGTCATACGAATTCTCCGAGGGCGGCGCGCATCTTCTGCGTCGCACGGAATAGACAGTTCTTCGCGGCTTCTTCGCTGGTGCCGAGGATCTCGCCGATCGCGCGCAACCGCATCCCTTGATGATGGCGCATTTCAAATACCGTCCGTTCGCGCGGGGTGAGTTGATCCATCACCTGGTTGAGCCGGCCACGAAGCTCGCGGCTCAGCAGGTAGCGTTCGGGATCGCCGCTTACGCTTGGCTCCGGAATCGTCGAAATCCGGTCGCGCGGCCCCTCTTCGGTTTCGACCACCGTTGACTCCTCTTTGCGCACCTTCCGTTTGCGGAGGTGGTCGAGACAAAGATTGGTCACGATACGGTACAGCCAAGTGTGGAAGCTGCAGTCAAAACGAAAACTGTGCAAATTACGGTGCACGCGGAGGAACGCCTCCTGATAGATATCACGCGCATCTTCTTGAGAACGCAGCAGGTTGTATGCTAACCGAAGGACCGCCTGATCGTAAGAATGGACGAGCTGCTCGAATGCCTGCTCGTCTCCCGCCTGCGCCGCTCGTATGAGTGCCGCTTCTTCCACCAGGGGGCCTTTCTTGAGTACCCCGGCGACCGTGGCTGCTTCGGTTAGTCCACTCAACAACCATGTAGACGGGGTTTTTGTAAAAAGGTAACGCCTTCAGAATACGATGCCGGAGCAGAAAAGGTTGCGGGGACTTCACTGCCCCAGCGTGAGCGCCAGTGCGGCCCAGGTCGTAGCGGCGGCGGAAATCCACTGGTCGTGGCCGTGCGGGAAGCCGCTTTCAAAGTAGGGCTGGAACTTGACCGAGCGGCTGGCCACATGCCACGATCCGTCTTCGTACTGGGTACGCAGCAGGTAGCTGGCGCCGCGTTCAAACGCGGCATCGGTAGCGGAGAGATGACCGGACTGCTGGAGAGCATAGAGGGCTTGACCAGTAGCATAAGCGTCGGTGGGCAAACCGGGCCGCTGGGCCCAGCCACCGTCACTCCGTTGCGCGGCAAGAAGCGCCTTGGCCGCGCGCGCAGAGCTTTCCTGCTTTGTGCCGGACCAATGCAAGCCGAGCAATTGCATGGCTCGCTCCCCACCGCTTGCGGGTTTGGTGGCAAAAAGCCATTTTTGGGCCGCGGCGATGCGCCGGTCCAGTCCCTGCCGGCGTCCTGGAGAGCCGTACTGGCGGAGTGCGCGGACGGCGTATGCGGTTTCGGTAAATTGCGATGCTTGCATCGGCGGCCGTTGGTTCATGCTCAGCCAGGAGCCATCGAGGCGCTGCAGGCCAGCCAGATCGTGAACGAGGGCGTCGGTGAGTGCGTCGGCGGGATAATCCTGTGCGGCAAGAGACATAAGGAACAGCGAGTTCATGATCGGTGCTCCTCCACCGGGAACGCGCAGAAGTGCGGATTCGCGAACGGGCTGGCTTACTGTGAGAGCCGCGCTCAACTGTTCGCGCGCCAGCTTGTCGTCGAAACGTAAGCCCAGTTGCCGGGTGCGGCCGACGAGCAGGCCTGTAAGCATCTGATGGTGGCAGCCGACGCATCCGCTCCTTTGAAAGAACGTCGTGTTGCTG
>DASRHX010000005.1:0-4391 GCA_035650295.1 Bryobacteraceae bacterium
TCTGCCGGGAAGTTGCCGCCCTCGGTCGAAATGAGAATGGAGAACATCGACTCCGCGTCCCGCTGGGCATATCGGAGTTGCTGCTCCGCTTTCAGATTCTGATAGTTGCTGATGCCGATCACAAGCGCGTAACTGCGTGGAATTGACGGACGCGGCGCGGGCGGTTTCGCCTCTTCGGTATAGAGGTCGCGCTTCTGCGGCGCGGACTTCTTCTGTTGGGCACCAAGCGCCGCCGCCAGTACCATCGCGATCAGGGCCGCGTGTCTCATTGGTGCTCCAGGCGAATCTGATGAACTACCAGGTCGGCCGCCGCGCGAAGTTCGGTTTTGCGGACTGTGTCGTTCTTATTCACTTGTACCGGAACGCGATTTTTCTCCAGGAAAAAGGTCAGCGGCTTGATAAGCGCCTCCGTATCAAGCACGGCCGTCTTGCCGCGGATGGTGGCCTTGGCGATCAGATCGTCCAATTCCGGGACCCTTTTACCTGCCCAGACAACCGTTAGCAGTTCGGCGCCGGCGGCATCGTCAAAGCGGAACCAGTTCTCGCGCGGCACGCGGGCGGTTTCGCCGGCGGCGAGCTGGGGAGTTGCCGTGGCCATCGGGTGCAGGACGACCCAGGTGCGGCGTCCGCTCTGCGCGTCATCGGCGCCATTGAGCACGTATAGATAGCCGTCTTTTGCGGGCTGAAACTCGAGGGCGATTTTGTGGCCATGTTCCACCAACATCTCACCTGTCGCGCGGATTGGTTCGCCATAATCCTGGCCATCGCGGACGCGCTGGATCATCATCGAATAGTCAAGGGCGACCTGATTGGCTGGTGGTGGCGGCTTCTTCGACAGGTAAAGGAACATCACAGCAGCCAGCAGCATGGCGAGGATTCCCAGGATGGCGAACAGCGGCTTCCGGGAGCGCTGCGGAGGCGGCGGCACGACTTGGGGCGGCGTGGGTTCGGCCTTATGCTGCGGATACAGCGCCGCAGTGAGATCGGAGGAGAACTCCTTCACCGAGCGCTGCCGGTCTTCCGGCTGGAAGGCGAGGGCGCGGCGCATGGCAACATCGACCGCTTCAGGAATCTCATGGCGGCGTGAGCGCAGCGGCGTTACTTGGGCCATATCGGGGCTGGCCAGATGGGTAAGCGAATCCTCTGGAAATGGGATCGCGCCCGACAGCATCTCGTAGGCGACAATGGCGAACGCGTAGAGATCGCTCGCCGCCGAGGGATTACCGGCGAACTGCTCCGGAGCCATGTAGGTAAGGCTCCCGGCGACATTGGTCTTGCTCGCCTGAAAGACGGAGTCCTTGATGCCGGCGATGCCGAAGTCGATGATCTTGACGTGCTCCTCGCCCCCGGCGAGGGTGCTGATCATGATGTTCTCGGGCTTCAGATCGCGATGCCAGACGCCTTTCTCGTGCGCGGCCGCGAGCGCCTGCCCAATCTGCCGGATGAGGTTCGAGGCGCGGCTCATCTCCATGCCGCCGTCGGGAATGGAGTCGCGGAGGGTCTTGCCCTCGATGAACTGCATCACTAAGTATTGGGTGCCGTTGGGCAGATCGCCGTAGTCGAGAACGTTGATAATACCCGGATGGTCGATGCGCGCCAGCGCTTCCATCTCCTGCATGAACTTCTTGCGCACCCATTCGTTCTGGTTCTGCTTTTCGAGCAGCACCTTCACGACGACGGGCTTGTTGAGAAGCTTGCGGTCGTGCGCAAGGTAGACGACACTCATTCCGCCGCGGCCGAGTTCGCGATCGACCGCATAGCGGTTCTTAAGAATGGGCTTGCCGTTTTCCTTGGCTACTCCCTGTTCGATATCCTCGTCGCTCATTGTGTGCACTGTGCGGTCCGGGGTGTGGAGGCGCCGGCCGCGTTGGTGAGAGTGACGCCCACCGAAGCGACGCCGGAGCTGCTCGGCTGGACGTTGAAGGTCTGCGTATAGAGGAACGTGCCGCCCGCAAGCTGGCCGTTGGCGCTCGAGAACCATCCGCTAAACATGGCGGCGGTATCGATGGGGAACGACGAGGTGGCGAGCGTTTCGCCACTGGCGGCAGTGAACTCGAAGGTGGCGCGGCTTGCTTCGCGCGTGTTCGTGATGCCTAACGTGGTGATGGTGAGCAGCGTGGCATTTGTACGCACGCAACGGACGTCGGTGACGGCGATGATCGGCGCGGCGCGGGCGATCGTGATCGTGCGGCTTTGGACGCCGGTGGGGGTAACATCCGTCGCGCCGGCGAAGAAGCGCGGCGTGAGGGTGACGACACCTGCCGTAGAGCCAGTTTGGAAAGTCACCTGAGCGGGCGCGGTCGAGCCGGACGGCAGGTTCACGTCGATCTGCCGCTGACCGTTCGTGAAGACAATGGCGCGGTCGTTGGGCAGGTTGCCGTCGGGGGCAAAGGTGAGCGTGAACTGCAGGCGCAGGTCGGCCGGGAACGGCGATCCCAAGGTAAGCGTAGCGTCAGCGCGCGTGCCCGACGTGGCTACGTTCAGGCCGCCATAGCTGATCGATGGAAGTGATGGAAGGGCGATATCGAATGGAAGACCGTTCGATGTAGCCCCGCCTGGTCCTTCGACGGTGACATTCACCGGAACTCGCGTCACGATGAGGTTCGCCGGGACGTTGGCGGTAAGCGAGGCGCCTGAGCCATTGGACGTGAGGGCCGTGCTGTTCCAGCGTACGGTCGAGCCAGCCAGGAAGTTTGCGCCGGTAACGGTGAGCACGAACGCCGTGCCGCCCGCGGGCCGCGAGGATGGAGACAGCGATGTGATGCTCGGAGCTGGCTGAATCGTGTGCGTCAGCGGAGCCGACGGCGATCCCGTGGGCGGCAGCAGGCGCAGCGACATCGCGCCCGCTTGGGTGAGCAGATTGGCCGGAATCGTGAAATCAACGCTGGTTGATGAGACCGCGCCGGGAGTAATCGTGGCGGCCTGTCCACCGGGCGGCGTGACTTCGACGCGAGTGCCCGTGGCGATTCCAGTGCCTTGAATGGAGGCTCCAGTGGCGCGATCGCCCGCTTGTATTGGCGGCGCGACGAGCGTCAGCGGTGAACCCAACGTGAGCGGGAGCGAGTTGGTCGAGAAGCCGTCGGCGGTAAGACCAGACACGTTCACACTGGCCAAGCTCGCCGGCAGGGCCGAAGCCGGGATGTTCGCGTTGATGCGCGTGGCATCGACGAAGGTTGACGGCACGGTCGCTCCTTGCACCTGAATAACCATGTCGCGCGTAAGGTTGCGGCCGATGACAGCAACATTGGCCGCTGCTCCTGGCGGAACCGCGCTCGGATTCAACTGTGTGAGTACCGGCGCCGCGTTGACGGTCAGTTGCACGGTGTTCGATTGCGATTGATCGGGATTCACCACGGTAACGGGAACCTGGCCTGGAGTGGCCACCAGCGCTGCCGGCACGCGCACGACTAATTGCGTCGCGCTACCACCGGCACTTGGGGTGAAAAGTTGGCCGCCGATGTCCACCTGGGAGGCGGAGACGAAACCGGCGCCCGCAACGGTCAGATCGAATGCTCCACGTCCGGCGGTGACCGCATTGGGCGCGATGCTGGTGATCTGCAGGCGGCCCGTGACCGTGAGTTCCACGGGAATGAGAAACGTACTGTTCGAGGCGCCGGGCGCAGTAACGGTAATGTTGGCCGTATACCTGCCGGGAGTCAGATTACCCGTCCCAGTTGCGACGGAAAGCGTGGCTGGAGTTCTTCCGCCAGTGGGGTTCACCTGCATCGGAAACACAGTACCTGGAGTGACTGCAAAGTCGATGTTCTGGGAGACGGTTCCGAGGATGGCTTCCAGGAGCACGGTCTGGGCGGTGGAATTGGCGCCCTGCAACAGTGTGAAAGCGAGCGACGCAGGAGTGGCGCGAAGCGTCGGCAGCGTACTGGAAGTTCCTGGATCGAACTGTATCAACGGCACCGGAGTGCCTGCCGAGATAAATCGCGGCATGGGCGCGGTGGCCGACGAGGCCGCAATCGTAGATGCCGGAGCGAAGCCCATGGCAACGTTGATGAACGGCGCGCGCACACCCGCCGCGTACGACGCGTAAACTCCGAAGTCGAGGTTGCCGGTAACGGCGCCGTCGGTACGCAGAACCTCCCAAATCGCAGTGCCGGTGCCTGACGTGACTGGAACGACGGCAAGCTGGCCCGAATCGGCGGGGACGGTTTTGAAGGGTCCGCTCCCGTCGGCGTTCGTACTCACGAGCCGCGCCCACTCAGTGGCAGTATTGTCATTGTTGAGGCCGACGTAGAGCGTGATTCCGCTAGGCACTTGCGTGAAAGTCGCGCGCACTCGGGAGCCAGCGTCGGCGAGCCCTGCGGCACCGAGATTGCCCCGGCCTGGAATTGTGGGGAAGGCGGGATTGAAAAATCCGGTTTCCGAACGATAGGTGA
>DASRHX010000006.1:0-9094 GCA_035650295.1 Bryobacteraceae bacterium
GACAGCGAACAGGCGTGGATCGACGGAGAGTTCCTGGATCCGGGGTACCTCGGGGAGATATTTGCGAAGCAGGGAGATGCCCGCCAATACGACGGCGAGGCCGAGAACTCCGCCGGCGGCGGAGTAGATGAGACCCTCGGCGAAGAGTTGGCGGGCGATGGCAGCGCGGCCGGCACCCAGAGAGCGCCGGGTTCCGATCTCGGTGGCGCGGCTGTTGAGACGAGCCAGCATGAGGCAAGCGACGTTGGCGCAGGCGATGAGGAGCAAAAGGCTGACCGAACCAAGCAGGAGACCCAGGGCGAGGCGCACCCGGCCGACGAGGCGATCTTTCAATGGTTCGACAATATTGCTCCATCCAGCGTCGGTCTTCGGATATTGGCCGCCCAGGGTTTGTTGCACGGCTAGAAGGTTGGCATGAGCCTGTCCGACCGAGACGCCATCCTTCAATCGCGCGATGCCGGAGTAGAATCGAGCCTCGCGGATCTTTAGGAGAGCTGGAACCGTTTGGGCGGGGACCCAGATTTCGACAGAGGGATCGGGGTAGCGAAATGCGGGCGGCATCACGCCGACGATCGTGTAGGTGTTTCCGGAGAGAGTGAGATTCCGGCCGAGAGCGCTTGGATCCCCACCGAAGCGCCGACGCCAGAAGCCGTCGCTAATGACAATCGATGCCGCGCCACCGAATACCTCTTCCTGCTCTTGGAGGACACGCCCGTGGGCGGCAGGCGTACCAAGGACGCGGAAGAAGCGGGGTGACACGAAGGCGCCGGATACTCTTTGCGGCAGGGCGCCCGTGGTGTCGTTCAAGGAATCGAGAAAGCTTCCCGCAAGGGCTTCGAATGCAGCCGAGAGCCGATGCCAGTCATCAAGCCGGCCGGGCGAGATGGGAACGCGTGTCTCCGCATCGGGGAGCCTTGCTTCGCTCACGGCGACGAGGCGGTGGGGATTGGGATAGGGGAGCGGGCGGATGAGAACGGTGTCGATGAGCGAGAAGATGGTGCTGCTGGAGCCGATGCCGAGGGCGAGGGTGAGGATGACAGTGGCGGCAAAGGCAGGCTTGCGGAAGACGATCCGGGTGGCGTAGCGGAGGTCGCGGAGCCAGTCTTCGAGGCGGGGAAAGCCCCAGGCAGCTCGGGAGTCTTCCAGGTGAAGCGCGGGGTTTCCGAACTGCACACGCGCGGCGCGGGGGCCCTCACCGGCGGCACGCATGGCGACGTGAGTTTGCATCTCTTCGCGCAGTTCGGATTCGACGCGGTTGCGGCGAAGGAGGCCGGAGAGTTTGCGCCAGAGTAGTGTCATGAACGTCTCCTATGCGGGTTGAATGACGCGGCGAATGGCCGTGACGACGCGCTCGAATTCGCGGATTTCGGCGGTAAGTTGTTTGCGGCCGGCGGGGGTGAGTGTGTAGTAGCGGGCGCGGCGGTTGTTTTCGGTTTGACGCCATTCGGCCTTGACCCAGCCTTTGATAAGCATGCGTTGGAGGGCGGGGTAGAGCGTGCCTTCTTCGACTTGCAGGACCTCTTCGGTGGTCTGCTGGATGTTCAAGGCGATGCCGTAGCCGTGCATGGGGCCGAGGCGGGCGAGCGACTTGAGGACGAGCATGTAGAGGGTGCCGGGAGGGATTTCGGTGCGCATTCCCATAGGTAGACTACAGTAGGCAGGCTATGGTTAGCGGGCGTGGGTGGATTTTTTTGAATGGGCCGCCGATGGACGCAGATTCACGCAGATAACGGTGTTTGACGGTAAGGCGTTTTTGCCACAGCTACACCTTTGAACTCGACCGTCAAAATAGAGCCACTTGCAAACAAGACTTCGTGCCGCAAGAAGCTATTCCCAGCGTCAGTTAACTCATGGTATCCCCAGTCTCCGAAGCCTTCGCCGGTTCGGTAGAACAGCGTCTGCTCGCCTGGAAAGTCGACGATCACGCGCCGAAGGCCGGTATAGGATAGGCGCCAAAGAAACTCCTCCTTCGCGTCCAACACGGCGAGTTCAACCCTTACGGGGTAGTTCATCGACGTTTCCCAAGGTCGCGCAGGAGAAGTGAGCGGGGCGGGACGACTGCCGTCCATTATTCGCAATTCCAATAATTCGCCATCGTGAACATCCGCTTCGTCGAAAAACACAAAGGCTTCGTCGTCTAGGCGACTTCGAAGCGCTGCCAACTGTTGGCGATATTCTTGCAAAGCCAGGTCCCACTTCCTGTAAGTTTCGTCTAGCTGTTCTCCGGATCGTTGTTGTACTCCTCGCCACATCAAGGCTGTGAAGTATCTCATTCACTGGATGAGTATGCCATGGTGTTCGGCATGTGGCCATGCGCTGGTATGTAGTTAGGCGAAGAGTTTGGCGAGAGTTGTCATGGCGATGCAGAGTTTGTGGGGGTTGCCGATGAGGGGGATGAATTGGTGGTGGAGGTAGAATTCGCGTGCCTCCGCGTTGATGGCCTCGGCGACGACTCCGATGGACGCGATTTCCGCGGAGCTTTTCCAACTACGGTCGAGGGCATCCATGAGAAGTAGGGAGCCGAGTTTGCGGCCGCGATGGGAGTTGCTGATGGCTAAGCGGCCGAGGAGGGTAGCGGGGAGAAGCGGATATCTGGGTAGATTCTTGGACTTGTCCGGCGGCAGTTCCGGGAGCCGGACAGTGTATGCCGACAGGGTGTAGTAGCCGATCACTTCGTGCGCCGGGCCGACCATGACGAAGGGCACCGCAACCTTGCGGCGGGCATCCTGGCTGGCTTGTGAGTGGAGGTAGCGGTCGAGTTCGGGAATGCCGCACGACAAGGCGGCCCGGTCGTGGCCGCCGAGCGGTTCAATCACGTAAGGAGCAGGATGCGGGGCCGGCACTAGCGGCCCATTATGCGTTTGTAGCGGCGCGCGGCGGCGCGGAGAACTGGCCCGGGTTCGGCGGGATTGAGAATGGCGTCGACAAACTGTTCGGCTTGCTCGGCGGAGAGAGTAAGAACGGAGTTTTCTTCGATCGTGCGTTGAGCCGCGAGTTCGGCGCTGTGGAGAACGAAGTCCGTCATCGTGCGGCCTTCGATGTCGGCGGCGCGTTGGATGAGTTGTTTTTGAGCCTTGTTCAGACGGGCGTCGAAACGGTAGGGCTTTGCGGCCGATGCGGACTTCTTTTGCGTTCTGGAAGCAGTGGTGCGCATGCCTTTGTGCCGTCATTGATATTGTACGGATGGTGACCGTACGCGTCAAGGATCGAAGGCATCGCTACACTACGGAGATGGTTGCGCGAATCCTTGTATTGTGGGCGCTGTGCGGTGCGCTGGCGTTTGCGCAGAAGAAGCCGGTGACGCTGGACGTATTGAACGCGCAGGTTGCGTTTACGGAGTTGACGGGGATGGAGTGGTCGCCGGACGGGACGAAGTTTGCGTGGGTGGATGGCGGGCGAGTGAAGTCTTACGACGTGGGGGCGAGGGCGGAGAAGGTAGTGGCGGAGTTGAAGGGGATGGAGGGCGCGGCGGCGGTGGTGACGGTGCCAGAGGCATTCCAATGGCAGAACCGGCGGGTGAAGGAGAAGACGCTGCAGTGGTCGAGCGATGGGGCGCAGTTGCTACTGAAGGTGAAGGGCGATTTGTTTTTGGTGGATGCGGCGACTGGGGAGTGGCGGCAGTTGACGAAGTCGCGCGAGGAGGAGATGGACCCGAAGCTGTCGCCTGACGGGAAGAGGGTTGCGTACCGGCTGGCGCGGAACTTGTTTGTGCAGGATGTGGCGTCGGGGAAGCAGACGAGGGTGACAACGGATGGATCGTACACGCGGTTGAACGGGGAGTTGGACTGGGTGTATCCGGAGGAATTGGATTTGGGGACGGCGTACTGGTGGTCGCCCGATTCGAAGCGGTTGGCGTATTTGCAATTCGATGTGAGCGGAGTTGGTTTGTATCCTCATGGGGAGTTGTTGAAGGTGCATCCGGTATCGGAGCCGGAGCGGTATCCGCAGGCGGGGACGGCGAATTCCGTCGTGCGGCTCGGGGTGGTGGATGCGGGTGGCGGTAAGACGAGATGGCTGGACACGGGCGCTGCAAAAGAAGACCTGTTAGCGCGAGTGGCGTGGATGCCGGACGGTGTGACGCTGCTGGTGCACCGGTTGTCGAGGACGCAAAAGAAACTGTGGTTGACGGAGGTGGTGGCCGGCGGCGGCGCGCCACGCACGGTGATCGAAGAGAGCGACGATGCGTGGATCAACTTGGCCGATGATCTGCGCGTGCTCGAAGGCGGGAAGCGGCTGTTGTGGTCGAGCGAACGCAGCGGGTTCCGCCATTTGTACCTGTACGGCATCGATGGGAAGCAACAGGCGCAGTTGACGAGCGGCGATTGGGAGGTGAGCTCGGTGGACTGCGTGGATGAGAAGGCGCGGCGGGTTTGGTACACGTCGGCCGAAGCGAGTGTGGTGGAGCGGCAACTGTATTCAGTGGGGCTGGACGGGGCGGGGAAGCGGCGCGAGAGCGCGGCGAAAGGGACGCACGCGGCAAGTTATGGAGCAGGCTGCGCGAATATGGTGGACCATTATTCGAGCTTGAGGGAGGCGCCGAGGAAGACGGTGTATGCGGGCGGCGAGGCGGTGAAGGTGTATGGAGAACAGTTCGCCGCGAAGCTGGATGAGTACGAGATTCTGCCGACCGAGCTGCTGACGTTCCGGGGATCGGACGGCGTGCTGTTTCATGCGCGATTGCTGAAGCCCGCCGGGTTCGATGCGTCGAAGAAGTATCCGGCGCTGATAGAGGTGTATGGGGGACCGGGTGCGCAGTCGGTGAAAGATCAGTGGCGCGGCGCCGATTGGGATCAGGTCCTAGCGCATAAGGGATTTGTGATCTGGCAGATGGACAACCGGGGCTCGGCGGGGCGTGGGCATGCGTTTGAGAAGCCGTTGCTGGGCCGGTTTGGCAAGGTGGAGCTGGCCGATCAATTGGAGGGTGTGCGGCATTTGGTGAGTATGGGGTTTGTGGATGCGGGGCGGGTAGGCATCAATGGATGGAGCTATGGCGGCTATATGGCGCTGCAGGGGATGTTGAACGGCGGGGGCGTATTTCGCGCGGGAATTTCCGGCGCGCCAGTGACCGATTACCGAAACTACGACACCATCTACACGGAGCGCTACCTGGGAATGCCGCAGGAGAACGAGGAAGGCTACCGGGCAAGCGGCGTTGTGAAGGATGCGGCGAAGCTGCATGGGAAGCTGCTGCTGGTGCATAACTTCGAGGACGATAACGTGCTGTTCCAAAATATGCTGCGAATGATGGACGCCTTGCAGCAAGCGGGGAAGCAGTACGAGTTCCTGCTCTATCCGCAGAAGGCGCACCACGTTACCGGCACGGCGCTGAAACACATGCGGCAGGCGATGACGGATTTTCTGGAAAGGGCGCTGAAGAATTAAGCCGCCGATGGACGCGGATTCACGCCGATAAGGGACGAAGACGTGGCAAGGCTATTTGCCGCGGCCGCCGGCTCCGGAGGAACCGCGTCCCATTCCACCGCCACCGCTGCGATCGCCGCCGTCGGAGGCTGCCGCGGCTGGGGCGGAAGGAGCGGGTCCGGCGCCCATGCTGCCGGAACTGGACATGCCCCCGCCGGTGCGTGCGCCTACGGTGTTGTAGCCGTAGTTGGCGTTATAGGACGGGGTGCGGTCGAAGCCGCCCATGGACGGTCCAGCGCCGCCGCCACCGACCGGGGGCGGTGGAGCGAAAACAGCATAGACGGTGCGCGGCGTGTAGTAGCGATAGCCGAACGGGCTATAGATCGATCCGTTCATCGGAATGAAGGTCATGATGCCGAGGTAGGGGTTATAAATCCAGCCACTGCGGAAACCATAACCGTAATAGTGGTCCTGGAGCATGCGGGCGGATGAAACGTTCGCCATGGCAATGTAGCCGGAGCGGCGTGAAGCCCAGCGATAAAACGTGTCGCCTTCGTCGGTGTCGAACTTCCGGGCGATGAGGCCATTGCTCATTGAGACGACGGAGCCCTTCCTGGCAATCGTGGGTTTGTCGGCGTTGCCGGAGGGCACTTCGATGCGGCCATCATAGACGCGAATTTCCGCGGGGTCGGAGGTAAAGCGATACAGGCCGACCTTGGCGAGATCGGCTTCGCGATCCGCAAGGGCGACGCGAACGCGGCTGCCTTCGAACAACTCAGAGGCTTCGATCACGACATCGCCTTGGAGCACGGCGACCCGCGTGTCGGTGAGCGAGCCGGAAACGAGGCGAACGGCGCTTTCTTCGGCGAGGCGCATCACGACGCCTGGGCTGAGCAGGACTTCCGCGCGGCCGCGCGCGGTGCGCAGAACGTCGTTGTCCTTCATTTCCACGTAGGTCTGTTTGGTGGTGAGGCGAACGGGTTCGTCGCGCAGGGTGACCGTGCCTTCGGTGTAATTCACCAAGCCAGCGCGTGCGCTGACGACATTCTGCGCCAGGGCGGGCATCGACAAACAGCCCACAGCCGCGAGTGCGGTAAGAATTCGTTTCACGGTCGCCTCCAACCTGATAGTGCTCGATGGGTGGACGGGTGTCAAGTGCATGTGGTTTCAGGGAAATGGCCGCAAGAAACATCCGACGCCCTCCGGGTTTCTACTGCACAGGAGGTGGGTCATGTCACACACCGAACGAATTGCCGCGGCGATGATGTTATTTAGTCTGGCTGCGCCCATGAGGGGGCAGTTCTTTGGCGACTACAACCACCCGGAATTTACGGTACAACACGCTTCGGGCTGGAGCGATCAGAACCGTCTTGGCGAATGCGAGATCCGCGTTACGGTAGACAACCAGGTCAATGTGGAACTGCGATGGGACAGGTTGCGCCTGGCAACGGTGGCCGGGACGGCAGGACGCGATCGCGGGAGTATCTGCAACGCGCCGCTTCAACAAAGCGGTGTGACCAATGTGCAGTTCCAGCGGATCGAGGGGCGTGGGCAGATGAATCTGATTGAATCGCCCAACGCGAACAATGGCTGGGCGGCGATTGTTCGCATCGTGGACAGGAATGGGGGGGAAGGAAACTATGCCTACCGCTTGAGCTGGCAGTGGGACGGCACACGGCCGCAGACCAGCCAGGACGACCAGAGTTGGCGTCGCGGCGGCGCCCGCGGGCGGAACGTTGGGTCAGCCCAACGCTCGTGCCGGCAGGCTCTGGCGTCGCGGTTGAAGAGCGAATGGGGCGCGCTGGTCGAAAACTACGATAACGGAAGCCGCGGGCAAGTGGACGCCAACGCCGCGATTACGGGGCGCGCAAACATTCGTGCGGGCAACGACCGGCGCCAGATCGACTATCAGTGCTATGTGAATCCAAATAGCAATCAGGTGGAGCAGGTCTACTACGATTTCGTGGGCGACAGGTTCCCCTGGAATCCGCAGCCATTGGGTTCGGAGACTCCCCCTCCCGGAGCCGATACGAGCTACGACATCATCTCCGGGTGTCAGGAAGTGATTCGGAAACGTGCGACCGAGCAACTCGGCGCATCGAGGGTGAGCTTCCGCGACATCTCGCGCAAGTGGTGGGAGGGCAATGTTCAGCGCGTAAATGGCCGGGCATCGGCGAATGTGTCGGGACGCACGGTAACCATCGACTATAACTGCACAGCGCGTCGCGGATATGTGGAATGGGGCGACTTCCGCGTGCTTGACGGATCGCAGGCGAATTGAGGTTGGGCGCTCCCCGGCGCGGATGGAGACATGGTACCAGCAGCGCCGGGGACGGTATGCCGGGGGTTACTGCGATCCGTCGGCCTTGGCCCAATCGATGAACTTCTGCGCGACTTTTCGGCCGAGTTCCGCGCCCGATTGATTATCCATCTCGTAGTGAATGCCGGCCCAGATGCGGGAATCGCCGGCTTCCTTGCCAAGTGTCCGAGCGGTCCCCTCCCGTGTCGGAAACAGATACGACAGAATCTCGGCGTTAGCAGAGGAAAGGGTTGAGTGGTTCGATGGGTAGCTGGGGAAGTTTGGGACGGGGAACTGCGGGACAATCGCCGGGTCGAGCATGTGGGGCCGCAGATACCAGTAGGCAAACTTGCCGTCCTGACTGGCGGCGAACGCGTCCCATTGCGTGGCGGCGAGAAGAGCATAGACTCGGGAGGCGCGAGGTGGATTCTGGTCCAGCCTGTCTTCGGCCATCCACTTGTCCGCGAGGCGATAGTTCCATACCTCACGGCCGTCCACGCTTTGCCAGTACATCGCCCGTTCGTTGGTGGCAAACGCGGCGGGCGAACGTGGGACGTTACGAACTGCCGCAACCTCCGCCTGCACGGCGGCTGAATTGCAGCTCGGCGGCGGTGGCGGCCGGAACTCGCTGACGGATGTGAGCAGCAGCGGCTTCCAAAACGGTCCCGTCACGTTGCCTGGATTCGTGCCAACCCACATACACGGGCCGGTGGGAATGGTTCCGGTCCAAACTGTGTCGGTGCCATCCGCCCTGGCCTTGGCGATCACTCGGGCGGCTACCTGCCGGCCGAGTTCCAGTCCAGCAAAGTAGTCGCTCGGATATTGGACTCCAGCATAGACCCGCGAACGCGCGGCTTCCGTAGCCAGGTCGCGAAAGGACTGAGCTTCCGCTGGAATCAGAAAGGCGAGGACTTCGGCAGCGGCGGCTGCCGCGGCGGCGTGTTCGGATGGGTACGAGGGACTTCTCGGCACCGCCACCGCTGCCGGCAAAGAAGGATCCAGCACACTAGGACGCGGGCGGTTGTAGAAGTATTTTGACTCCCACGTAGCGATGGTGGCGTCGTGGAGTGCAAGGGCAACGTACACGTAAACGCGGCGCGGAAATCCGGCGAGGGGCTGACCGGTGAGATTTCTGTTCGAAATCAGATCGATCCAGCGGTAAGCCGGCGAGCCGGCATCCCAATACTTGATTTGCGGCGGAATCCGAGAGTCGGTCTGGGCTTCCGCAGTGAACGACTTGAGGAATTGCAGTTCCTGCTGGGTGCCGGCTGAATCCGGCGGTGGGGGGACTCGGAAGTCTTTGCCTGATGTGATGACCCAAGTTTTCCAGTTACCGGCATTTGGCTCAACTTGGGAGGAGGTTGGCTGGGCGTACGCCATAGAGGCGACGATGAACAGGGAGAGGCGGAGTTTGGACATAGAGATACTCCTTCT
>DASRHX010000007.1:0-3412 GCA_035650295.1 Bryobacteraceae bacterium
CGCGCCGGAAGATGTTGTCTGCTGCTATCCCGACGATTTGCCGAAGTTCATTGGGCCACGTACGCGTGTCGTTGGCGTATCGACGCACAATCCGCTGGGCGTTACTTTTGCGGCGGGCGTGTATGCGTCCATCTTTGGATCGTCGCGTGAACCGATCAATTCGTTCTACTCGAAGAAGCTGTTCGCGCTGCTCAAGGAGAATCCGCACCGCCATCAGTTCCAGGTGATCGTAGGCGGCTCGGGCGGTTGGCAGATTACGCAGACCGATAGCTACGACGAATTGGGCGTGGACTGCGTGGTCGACGGGCGTAGCGAGAGCGTGGACGTGCTGGAGCTAGTGGCGAAGGCGCTGCGTGGAGAGCGGCTGCCCCGGTTCATGGAAGTGTCGCACCCGAAGGAGCGCGCGGGCCTGATGACGCCCAACAAGCGCACCACGTTCGGCGTCGTCGAGATGACGACCGGTTGCGGACGGCGCTGCCAGTTCTGTTTACCGGATCTGAATCCGCAGATCGATTTCCCCAAGGACAAGATCATGGACGCCGTGCACGCGAACGTGCGCGAGGGCAACCGCCAGATTTCGCTTGCCACCGAAGACATGTTCATTTGGGGGCAGGTGCACACGGACACGCCATTCTATTTCCCCAACCGCGAGGCACTCACGGATTTATACAGGTCGATTGTGGAGACACCGGGCGTGGATAGTCATCTGCTCAGCCATTCGACGATGGCTCCCGCCGTGGTCGATCCCAAATTGATCGAGGAGCTGAGCGCGACGCTGCTGGATAAGAGCCCGGTGAAGCTTCCTTCGATGAGCACGCATCCGGAGGGACGTATTCTGTCGCCGCTCATCGGACTGGAGACGGCATCGGTGAACATGGCACGTAAGATCATGCCGGGCAAGGGCGTGCCATTTCCAATCGAAGAGTGGCCGAGCGTGTTGATGCAGGGACTGACCACGCTGAACCGTAGTAACTGGTTTCCGGTGATGACGCTCATGATTGGCAATCCGGGCGAGACGGACGACGACTGTAAGGCGACGCTCGATTTCCTGTACGAGGTGGAGCGGCGCGGATTGTTTGCGTTCTTTGTGCCGTCAATCTTCACGCCGCTCGAAGACACACGCATGGGCAAGAAGCAGGGTGTGGCCGAGAGCCGCGAGATGACGCCGCTGCAGTGGCAGGTGATGATGAAGTGCTGGAAGATGAGCCTGAAGCCGGCGCTGCGAAGTTGGTGGGGGCCGACGGCATGGCGTATCGGCGCGGTCGGCGCATGGCTCTGGAAGTTGCGCAAGATGAACGGGCCGAACTTCACTTGGCCGCTACTGATGTTTTCGAGCGCGGTGCCCGAGTGGCTGATGGAGAAGATGGGAAAGATCTATCGTGGGCGGCCTATGCAAATCAAATCCCGCAAGGAACTGCTCTCGACGATTAAGAAACAACACTGGCGCTACCTGCGCGAGGACGCCGGCGACCTGCCCGATGGATGGGCGCAAGAAGTGGAGAAGGCGATGGCTGCGGGTGCGGGGGCAGCGGCGGAGTTGAAGGTGCTCTAGCTAAAGCAACGATGCCAGGCGGCGGACGAGCAGGTTGCGTTCGGGCGTAGTGGGCGCGAGCGCTAGTGCGCGTTCCAGCTGCGTGCGGGCGGCAACGGTGTCGCCGCGGCGGGCATAGAGATCGGCAAGGATCGCCGGATAGAGATGATACCGGGCGAGCGCCGGTTCGTCTGCCAGAGGCGCCAGTAAAGCAAGAGCGGCCTCGGGCGTTGCCGCATAGCTCAACGCAACGGCGTGAGCGAGTGTGACAACCGGCGAGGGCTGCAGCGCCGAGAGAGCTTCGTAGGCATCGGCGATGCGAGGCCAATCGGTACTGTCGAATGTGGGCGCCAGGGAATGAAGCGAGGCAATCTCGGCTTCGAGGTGCCACGGTGTGAGTTCGTTGCCGGCGGCGGCGTGGGCGAGATGGTGGAAGCCCGCGGCGGTCAGGCGCGAATCCCACAGAGCCCGATCCTGCGAGGCCAGGGTCAGGAGGTCGCCCGCATCGTCGACGCGCGCCGGAAGCCGGGCCGACTGGAGGCAGAATAACGCGGCTAGCGCGTGGACGGCTGGCCGGCCAGTGGCGGGATTCAGGGTGAGCAGCGCCACCAGCCGGATCGCCTCATGGCACAGCTCTTCGCGCAACAACCGGTCACCTGAGCTGGCCGAATAGCCTTCATTGAACATCAGGTAGAGCACGCGGCACACGGAGTGAAGACGCGGTCCCAGGTGCGCATCAAACGGAACATCGAAAGACAGATTCGATTCGCTGATGAGCTTTTTCGCGCGCACGATCCGCTGCGCGATGGTCGCCTCCGGCAGCAGGTAAGCACGCGCGATTTCCGATGTCGAGAGCCCGGCTACGGAACGCAGCGTCAAGGCGAGTTGCGAATCGATGGGTAGCGCGGGATGACAGCAAAGGAAGATGAGCTCCAACGTGTCGTCGCCGAGCGTCGGCGGCTGTGCCGGAGGCGAGCTGGGCTCGCCGGATCCGGACACAACGGCACGGCGCAGTTGATCGAGCGCGCGGCGTTTGGCCACCAATGTGAGCCAGGCGGCCGGGTTCGGCGGGATGCCATGAAAAGGCCACGTCTGCAGGGCGCGCAGAAAGGCGTCCTGAACGCACTCCTCGGCCAGGCCAAGATGCGCCGAACCCAACATGCGCACGAGCGCGCCGAGTATCGGGGCGTGCTGATGGCGGAACAGGTGATCCACCAGCAATCCCGCTTCCGCGGCAGGCTCGTGCGCAATGGGATGCATCAGTGAGTAATCTCCATTTCGCGTATTTCGATGACGCCGAAGTCCATATGCGGGCAGGTGCGCGCGATGTCGACGGCCTGATCGTAGCTTTCGGCCTGAATGTGGAAGTATCCGGCGATGACTTCCTTGTTTTCGGCGAAGGGCCCGTCGGTAACCGATACCTTGCCATCGGCGGCGCGCATCACGCGGCCTTCGCCGTCGCGGAGTTTGTTGCCGCCGAGCATGTGACCCTTGGCAGCGACATCGCCGCGCCAGGCGATGTAGCGCGCGACGATCTTCTGCATCTCCTCGGGCGAGATGGTGTCGAAAGCGCCCGGCGATTCATACAGAAACAGGAAATATTGTTTCATTAGTCTCTCTTTCTGAAGTGTAGACTTCAAATGGACAACGCGCGAGGAATGGCGATTTCGACAGAGCCTGCAAGAGATTATGCCGGTGGGCGAGGATATCGAAAGGGAGAGTGAAATGCATCCTGAAGGAATTGCCGCACACGTATTGAAGCAGTGGCAGGAGCGAAAGCCCGTGGCGCGCGACGTCAACGAGGTCTTCGCGCAGCAGATGACGTTTGGCCAGCGCGTGGCCGACGCGGTTGCGGCGTTCGGCGGCAGTTGGACGTTTATC
>DASRHX010000008.1:0-7416 GCA_035650295.1 Bryobacteraceae bacterium
TCGATGATCGTAGTGGTCGCCAGGCCTCCATCAGCGGGAAGCGGCAGAGGACCGGGTTCAAAACGGTCACGGTCGCGGCGGCTGTAGCGCCCCGAGATGCGGCTGTGATCGTTAATGTTGTGGTCGCCCTTGATGTCGAAGGCATTGACGTCGTTCGACTCGGAGCCGTTGTAGAAGTGGTTGTTCACGATCACGGAGGAATTGGTCGGAAGCGGATAGAGCGCCAGAAGCTTCGGGAAGAGCGGATCCCAACGGCTCTTCGGAATCACGTTGCCGGGAAATTGCTGCCGCGTGAAGCTCGTTGCAGTGCCCACCGTTGTAGCCGGATCGAAAATCGGCCGGATGCGGTTGAAATCCCCTTCGCGAACCTCAGTCGTGGGCACCGTCTGGGTGAAACTGCGCCCTAGCCGCGTGCGCGTTCCTTCGAACGAGCCAAAGAAGAACGTTTTGTCCTTTCTAATGGGACCGCCGATGGTGCCGCCGAACTGGTTCTGTTTGTAGTCGGGCTTCTTGGTACCGGCGGTGACGGCGCGGTTCGCGAAGAAATTCGTTCCGTCGAGCTTTGAATTGCGCAGGAACTCGAACAGCGATCCATGGATGTTGTTGGTTCCCGACTTGATGTTTACGAACACATGGCCACCCATGCGGTTTCCATACTCGGCCGACAGGTTATTGGTGACGACGCGGAACTCGCCGACAGCGTCCACGCTGGGCTTGATCGCCTGAGCCTCAAATCCGATCGGGCCGCCGGAATAGGTCATCGAATTGTCGACGCCGTCGATGTTCACCTGCACCTGGTAGCCATGCTGGCCGCCCGCGGAGAACACTCCCTCACTTTCCGGCCTCGACCCGCGCGCCGCCGTTGTGCCAGCGCTCAAGCGGGCCAGCTCGAGGTAGTTGCGCCCGTTGAGCGGCAATTCCACGATCCGCTTGTTGTCGATCACCTGGCCGACCGTGGCCGTTTCCGAGTCCAGCAATGCTGCCGCCGCGCTCACGCTAATGCTTTCGGTTACCGTGCCCGGCTTCAGCTGGAAGTCCACACGTGCCGTCTGGTTCACGTCGAGTTTCAGCTCGGCCACCTCCGAGGTCGCGAACCCCTGCATCGAGGCAGTAATCTTGTAGCGTCCGACGGGCAGCGATGGGAACGTGTATAGCCCCGTCTCGTTCGTGGTTTTCTCACGCCGCAAGCCTGTCTCGATGTTTGTTACGACGACTTGCGAGCCGACAATCGCTCCCTGCGATTGATCTTGGACGATTCCCTGAATGGAGCTCACCTGACCCAACAAGACAGCGGCGCTCAATGAAAATAGTGTGGCTATCCTTACGTTGATAGACTTCATGGCCGGAATTATACCAGCCGCTCAATCACGGGGAAATGAAAAGCGAAGCATTTACGCTTGCCTGTCCCATTTGACAAGCTGCCAGCCTTCTGCCAATATAGTGACTGCGCCTCACACTCACCCCGTGCGAGGTGCACGCTCCCAAAATCCGGCCGTTCCCCAACGGCCGGATCCGCCTCTCAAGCGCCAGACTCCGCGCACGCGAGGTTTGCCGAGCGGGAGTAACTCAGTTGGTAGAGTGCAACCTTGCCAAGGTTGATGTCGCCGGTTCGAATCCGGTCTCCCGCTCCATCGATTCGCCGCCGCCGCTGAAAACCACCTCGAACCCCTAACCTACTGAACGCCTCGCTTCGCCTGTTTGAGCGCTTCCCGCGCCACCTCATACTTCGGCTCGATCGTCAGGGCCTTCTCGAAACATTCGCGGGCACGGTTGAGCAGTTCCTTGGCTAAATAGATCCGTCCCAGGTTGTACCACGGGTAGTGGAAACTCGCATACCGCGCGCTCTGGGTGGCTTTTTCCAGCCACGGAATGGCATCGTCCAACTTGCCCTGCTCGATCAGGTACGCGCCGATGTCGTTGTAGGGATTCCCAAACCCCGGATCGATGAGGATCGCGTTCTTGCATTCGGTAATGGCATCGTCGAGCTTTCCCTGAAACTTGTAGGTCCAGCCGAGAAACGTATACGCTTCGGCAGTGGGGTGCAGCTCGATGCTGCGCTTATAGAGGGCTTCGGCCAGATCCAGTTCACCCTGCATCTGCAGGGTGTATGCCTTCTGGAACAACTCCATCGCTAGTTCCACTCGTGGATCCGGCGCGCTCATACTCCTCTACATCTTACACATCGGTTCTTACCCCTGGGCACTTCAGTTCGTCCGCATTCCCGACGATTATCAACTGAAGAGGAACCATGGCAGAGCATTTGACCCGTTATCTGGCCGGAGAACATGAAGCAGTGTGGGCCGAGCTCACGGCTCTCGGCGAGCGTATTCACGAGCCGGGCATTCGCGAGGATGCGCAAGCGGTGGCAAGCGAAGTCATGCGCCGCGCCACTCAGAATCTCCGCACGCTCGCTGCCCGGCTGGAAGAGCTCGGCTACCAATTTGAGTCCTTCGGGGGCGGCAGTGCACCGTTCGCGGGTATGGACCTGGATTTTGGGGCGTTGCAATCGCAGTTTGGCAACATGGCCCCGGAGGCCCAGAAAAAAATGGGTGGGCAGGGCATGGTGAAGGCACTGCAGAGTCTGGTGGGCTTTCTCCAGAAGGCGCCACCCGCGCCGGCGCGGAAAATGCCCGCGGTCGAACCAGCGCCGGCCGGGGCAAAAAAGACACTCAAGGAAATCGAGGAGATCCTCGACGGAAGCCTGCCGCTGTCGCTCCGCGCCTGGTATGAACACGCCGATGGTGTGTCCTTCATGGGCGTACATCACGAACTCAATCCCTCGCAGAAGCAGGGTCCGCCCACAATTCTCATGCCTCGCGCCGCATTCTCGTTTCCCGGCGGGAAGGATGTGATGGCGGAGCAAAAGGAAATGGCCGCCAAAATGGGTTTCCGCCTTGCGACGGAAGTGCCCCCCACGGAGAGTCAGCCATTGCCCGACCCGATCGTTATGATGCCTCTCGAGGAGCTGCTCAACGAGATCGAAGGCTGTGCCGAAGAAGGCTTTCCTGGCCCAATCGCCTTTGCTCCGGATGATTTGCACAAGGCCGACATCAGCGGCGACACCTGGGATATGGAGTTGCCCTGCGCCGGCGCCGACGCACCGTTCGGCCGCTGGCCGGGTTTTGTTCCTTATCTCCGCGAAGTCTGCGCGTGGGGAGGCTTTCCGGGCTGGTCCCACGAAGTCAATCCCCCACGCGATCAGATCGCTTTCCTTACCAAGGACCTGCTGCAGTTCTAACGTAAACTGTTACTCACCATGAGCAACAGTCCGGTTGTAGCGGGAGTGGACCTTGGCGGTACGGCAATCAACTACACCGTGCTGGACTCCGACGAGAAGTTCCTCATCGAAGAGCTATGCGAACACCCCGCCCGCTCGAAAGAAGGACCGGAAATCTGTCTCCAGCAGATTGCCGACGGCCTTGCGATGGCCGTCGATCGCGCGGGCGTGGCGCTATCCGACGTCACTGTCGTCGGTCTCGATACGCCAGGCCCGGCCAGCGCAGCTGGGGTTCTCAGCGCGCGCGGCTCGACTAACTTCGTCCACGCCGATTGGGCTGGATTCGATATGCGCGACGGCTTGGCGCGCAAACTCGGCAAACCGGTCACCTACCTGAACGATGGCAATGCCGGCGCGCTTTGGGGCCACTTCACTATCTTCGGCGCGAACAATCAAGCTACGTCCATCTCTGCCGTGATCGGCACCGGCCTCGGCGGCGGCGTCATCGTTGGAGGTGAGGTTGTGAAGGGCCGTTCCGGCTTCGGCGGCGAGCTTGGCCACGTTCTCATTCCCTATCAAGACATCGCCGGTGTCTCCGGCATCGTACCCCGCTGCAATTGCGGCCGCGTGGGCGATCTCGAAGCTCTATGTTCTCTCACCGCGATTACCAACACGCTGCTGCCTTTTTTTCTACGCCAGTTCCCTGGCCACGAGTTGGCCAAGATGGATGTAGGGCAGGCCGCCAAGAAGGTTCGCGGCCTGGCCGAAAAAGGCGATGCGATCTGCAAGGAGATTTTCCGCGTGCAGGCGAATGCGCTCGGTCTGTTTTTTGACGAGATGGTGAACACCTTTGATCCTGACGCGTTGATTGTAGGAGGCGGCGCCGTGGAAACCACGCTCGACTTTCAGCAGTGGTTTGTCGGCCAGATACGCGCCGGCATGCCGCAGCAGCGCAGGGAACAAGCCGACATCCCAATCCACGTCATGCCCAACGGCGATACAGCGGGCTCCCGTGGCGCGGCAATTGAAGCTCTCAAGCTTGCGCGCCAAAGCGGCCTGGCCTAGGAATCACTTCCCGAACGGCCACACGCGTTCGACGGTTTTCGACAGCATCCACTCTTTGTCGTTGTCGTTGAGGAACGGCATGTCGTCGCGGACCGACGTTAGCGTCTGCGTATACGTGGCGTGCCGCAGGCACACGGGCCAATCGGTGCCCCACATCAACCTCTGTGGCCCGAAGTGCTGGTGCAACTCTTTCACATTCGCCTGGGCGTCGCGCCAAGGATACTGTTCCTTGGAAATCGACCAGGTGTGTGAAATCTTGACGAATACCTTCGGGTACTTCGCTAGCGCGATCAGCTTCGCCAGTTCCACTGCGTTGCCCACTGGGCAATCCGCCATATGATCAATCACCACGGTCAGGCCCGGTTGTTTGGCGATCAGCTTCTCCAGGTCCGGCAGCCGCTGCGATGAGGTCAGCACCGTCATCGGCACCTTCAGCTCTTCGCAACGCTTCCATAATGGCGGCATCAGAGGGCCGTTGATCCAGTCGCCCGACGCGTTCGCCGCGGGTGACAGCCGGACCCCGCTGAACTTCTGCTCCTTCACGAGCTTCGACAAGTGATCGGGGTTCGCCGGGTTCTCGGGATCCACGCGCGCCACGCCCCGAAAATACTGCGGGTACCGCGTGAGCACATCAGCGACATAGCTGTTGTCCCAGCGAAAGCCGATGTATTGAATAATGACTGTCTTGGCCACACCATTGGCCTTCATCAGCTCAAGCAGCATCTCCGCCGAACGATCCTCGGATGGAGGGTTTTTCGTCTCCTTGGCCCACGGAAAGCGCGGATCATTCTTCCACACGTGTACGTGCGGGTCGATGATGCGTGTTGGAGTTGCCGCGCGCGTCATGGCCATGGGAAAAGCCGCTGATGCAGTCAACAAGTGGCGTCTGGTTGGTTGGGACACGCCGATATCATATATCGGCGTGGACGGCATGGGTGCTACGTGTTCTTTCGTTTGCGCCAATACTCCCTCATGCGCGCCGAAACCTCCTTCCTTTCGTCTTCACCCATCGTCTTCCGGCCCCGGCGCTTGGTTACCACAATCGGTGTAACAGCCCCGGCTTTTGTCAGGTCCTCAAGCGAGGCAATTGCGCGGTCCAGACGCTCCTTCTCTGTACGCAAATCGCGTATGATTTTGTCAAGATCCATACTTCAATCCCTCTTCGGACCGTGCGGTCCGATATAGCTTGATAGTAGGAACTGGACCTGAGTAGGACCACAGGACCCCCGTCCACACCAGTACTAGTACTGGCATAGGACGAGGGTATCCCCGCTTAGCGAGCGTCCTAGCGAATTAGGAACGGATAGGTTGGTACGAGCTTCCAGCCAAAGTGCGTCACGGCAAGGTAAGTACCCCCGGCGAACACTGCGAGGAAACCGGCAACAATTAGAAATAGGATCAGCCACGGGAAGCGCTTGTTCTCTCTACTCAAAGTGAGCAAATAGGACGCGAAGACACCCGTGAAATACAGGAGCGTCATCGGGAGCGCCAATAGCATGAGGTTGACCACATCCGGCGTCGGCGTGACGAGAGCCGCCACCACGACGATAGCCAGGAGCGCATAGCGCGAATTGCGGATCAGGAAACTTGGCGTGACAATTCGCAAAAGGGACAGGAAGAAGATGAGGACGGGCAGCTCGAACACCAGCCCCATGCCGAGGCTGACATTCGTGAACAGGTCGAGGTAGTTCGAGAGTGAAATGACGGCCTGCGCGTTATTACCGACGCCAATTCCGATCAGAAATGCAAGGCCCAGCTTAAATGCGACAAAGTAGGCAAACAGGCCGCCCAGGATAAACAGTCCCGCGCTGGAAATCACGAACGGAGCCGCCCACTTGCGCTCCCTCTTGTACAGGCCTGGAGCGATGAAGGCCCAAATTTGATAGAGAATCCACGGCGAGGATAAGAAGATAGCCGTGAGAATTGGTAGTTGCACCCAAATGACCGAAAATCCTTCGGTGGGCGTCAGGATGGCCAGCTTCGGATCGGTGATGCCGGCCTGCTTCATGGCATCAATGGCCGGTGCGCTCACCAGCAACCAGATTTCGTTATTGAAGTAGATGGCCACTGCGAAGGCGACGCCCACACCGAGGAGCCCTTTGAGAATGCGGTTGCGGAGTTCCTCCAGATGCTCCATGAAGCTCATGCGGAGCATGCCGGCTTCGTCGTCATCTTCTTCTTCGTCGTCGGCTCCGGAATACGGCGGCGGCGTGGAGCCGCCGGAACCCGCGGGGGCCGCGGCAGGAGGAGCGGGCACTGGCGCCGACTCCACTAACGCGGTCGTCGTGGAGGCCGGCGCCGCATCGGCCGGAGGCTCGTAGCCATAGTCGTCGTAATATGGATCTCCATACGAAGCGGAAGCGTCCGTGGTTTGCTCATAGGAAACCTTCGCCTCTCCGGTGGATTCGGTTGCTTCTGCAGTCTGCCCCGAAGGCAGAGCTTCCTCTTGCGAGGAAATCTCATGATCCTGCGGAGGCACTCCGGCCTGATCGTTTGTGCCCGCCATGTTGTGTTCGTTAAATCGCGAACGCTTGCTGAATACAGCTTACGCTTCGGCCGCCTTCGGGCTCTCGGGCTGCTTCTCGCGAGCCACGGTGCCTTCGGGAGCTTGGGCGGCCACGGTTTCCGTTGAGGCGGATTCGATGGCGTCGTTCGCCGGCTGGTCAGCGCCCTGAGTTGCGGTTGCGCTTACTGTGGATGTGTCTGCGGAAGCCAACTCCCCGTTTGCATTGGGAGAATCGTATCCATAACCATAGTCGTAATTGGAGTCGTAGTAGGAAGAGTTGGAGTCGTAAGTGCTCGATTCGATCTCATGTTGCACCGAACTCGTGGCACTGGCGACATCCTGGCTCTCCCGTTCTATGGCGGCCATTTCGCGATCCCAGGTGGACCTGAGCTCACTTGACGCCCGCCGGAACTCCGTCATCGCTTTGCCGATGGTCTTGCCCAGTTCCGGGAGCTTTTTCGGCCCGAAAACGAGCAAGGCAAGGACAAAGATAAACACTGTTTCTTGCCAGCCCAACGGACCCATCGCTACTCCTTATTTGAATCCTGCACGGACAGGCCCGCGATGGACCAGCCGCACAGGGAATTGGTTCGTTTCCATCATAACGCGCGCCGGGCGCTAGCGGTTG
>DASRHX010000009.1:0-3409 GCA_035650295.1 Bryobacteraceae bacterium
GGGCGATTACGGGCCCACCGAGCACAACACGAACGTGGACCGCGCCGAACTGCGGAATCCCGAAGTGGAACCGATCTGCAAAAAGTATTTGGAACTTCGGTACCAACTCCTTCCATACAATTACACTGTCGCGCGAGAGGCCTCTGATACCGGCCTGCCGATGATGCGCGCGCTATGGCTACACTATCCCGACGATCCCGAAGCGGTGAAGCTCGGCACCGAGTACCTTTGGGGACGCGACTTACTTGTCGCGCCCGTCGTCGAGAAAAGCGCGAAATCTCGCCGCGTCTATTTGCCTGCAGGCACGTGGTACGATTGGTGGACGGGCGAGAAGCACGAAGGCAAACGCTGGATCGAGCGCAAGGTTGACCTCTCCACGTTGCCACTGTACGCCCGCACCGGCGCCATCATTCCGCTTGATCCGGTTCGCCAGTTCACTTCGCAGGCGGTGACTGAACCAACGACGCTCCGTGTCTTTCCAGGGTCGAATGCAGAATTCACGCTGTACGACGATGATGGCCAGAGCCTCGGGTACCGCGATGGCTCCGACCCGAAAACGGTTTGGATTCGTTTCCGTTGGGACGATGCCGCTCGCACCCTGGTTGCCGAGCCCGATGAGCGGATGAAAAAGTGGCCGGGCCCGGCGCGGCGTTTCAGGACCGAAGTAGTGGGTAGCAATGCTACTTCCCAATCGTTCGATTTTACCGGTAGTAAAGTCGCCGTTAGCAACAAACTATAAATAGCTATTATGAAACAGACAAACATAGTCGGGGTTATTGGGTTGGCGATGGTGGTCGTTTCGGTCAATGCGGCGCCGCCGCCGGGTAGCTGGACCCTCACGTGGTCCGATGAATTCAATGGAACAAGCATTGATTCCAGCAAATGGAGCTGGGGCGCGCTGCCCTGGGGCGGGCAGCATCACAACAATGAATACGCGAGCTGGATCACGCCCGAGGATTCGTACGTGAGCGGCGGTTCATTGTGGCTGCGCTGCCGCAAAGCCACGGGGAGTGAGTTCGGCGGCTACCCTTACAGCGAGGGATTCGTTCACAGCAACGGGAAGATGAATTACACTTACGGCTACGCTGAAATCCGGGCGCGCTATCCAACCGGCAAGGGCCTCTGGCCCGCGTTTTGGTCGCTTCCTTCGGGCTGGCCGCCAGAATTCGATATCGCAGAATACTTCGGCAGCGACAACCGGATGCACATGGGCCTGGCCTACGGTACCTGTTGTCCGGCAACCTGGAATTCGTCGAACTTCAACGAGGAGTTTTCCAACTGGCACACTTACGGTCTGGAGTGGGGACCCGGCTATGCCATTTGGTACAAGGACGGCGCGGTGAAGAAGACGATTTATGCGAGCTACGTTCCGACGGTGCCCATGTATTTGATTCTTAACAGCGGCATGCGCTACGACGCGGATGCCACCACGCCATTTCCAAATTATTATCAGGTGGACTACGTGCGCCTTTACAAGTTGCCAAATGGTCCCGTGGCGAATGGGACTTACCGCGTGCTCGCACGTCATAGCGGCAAGGCGTTGGATGTGTCCGGTGGCGGAACGGGCAACGGCGCGGATGTGATTCAATGGACTTACAACGGCGGGAATAACCAGCGCTGGAACATCACGCACCTGGGTAACAACCAATACAAGATCATAGGCGTCGCCAGCGCCAAGGCGCTTGAAGTGAACGGCGCTTCCACCGCCGATGGCGCGAACGTGGACATTTGGAGTTACTCCGGCGCAAACCACCAACGATGGATCCTGACCGCGACTTCGGCCGGCTATTACAGCGTCCGTGCCGTCCACAGCAACAAAGGTCTCGACGTTGCAGGTCAATCGACCGCCGATGGCGCCAATGTTCAGCAATGGGGCTATTGGGGCGGCAACAACCAACAGTGGACTTTCCTGGCGCCATAGATGCGGGAGACCTTGAACTAACCAATTCAAGGCTTTGAACGTCGCCCGGTGTTTGCAATTCGGGCGGCGTGTGGATAGATTCCGCGGCAGTGACTGGGTTTTTCGGGGCGATCGGACGGGTGTTGTTGGTCGGGTCTTTGGTGGGGTCATTTCCACTTCCCGCGTGCGAGACAATTCGCGCGTACTCTCCCAATCAACTGCCAAAGCTGATTGGCCTGGCCGAGGCCATGCTGGAAGAGTACGAGGCACAGGAAAGCGAACGGCGCACGCAGCACAAGCCATTCGAGAGAATGAGCTTCGCCGAATTGAAGACGCATTTCTCGGAGCCGCGAGGTTACATCTCCTCCCGGGAGCGCCGTGGCTGGGTGCATGTGCGGCGGCTGGCGGAAGAAATCCTGGCGAAGCCTGAGCAAGCGGCTACCGCTGCCAAAGATCTCGCCGAAGTCCTGGACGCGATTCAGAACAACCAGCGCCGGCCCGCGCCTCCCTCAGTCCATTTTCTGATGCCGCCGATCCTGGCGTTGGATTATTTGTACAACCCGATCGCGCGCGGGGAGTTGCCAGCTGACAACCTGCGAGCCGGTTCCACCGGACACGATTTGAGCCGTCTCGACCCTTTGCCTTCCACGTTTTGGGAACGGCCCGCATCGATCCCATCACAGGACCTTTATGCGGGCTTCGGCCGCGCCAGGCTGCCGCGCTACGAAACCAACGTTTGGGAATACGCCGGACCGAAAACGAGTTGGGGCACATGGCCCGGGTTCGAGCTGCGTTGCGGCAAATTGGAGATCAAGGTCAAGCTCGCCGAGACACGTTCCGAGCCGTTCAACGCCCGCATCTTTCACGCGCTCGGTTTCCATGCCGACCCGACCGATCATGCGCCTTACCTCAAAATCAAATACAGCCGACGGCTGTTCCGTGAATTTCATCTGCGCAAAGATCTTACCATCGACATCTGGTCGCTTGGGCTTCGCCTTTACACTTACGATTTCCAGAAGCGTTACGATCCGTTCCGCTTTATCGCCGAGGCCGTGCTCAAGGACGGCCGTCGCCTGACTGGAACGCAGTTGAAAGATTTTCTCCTCCGCAATTCGGAAAAACATTTTCCCGAGGACGACCCATCCAACTTCCGCCCGTAAAACGAGGCACAAGTGGATTACCTCATCACCACAGCCGCTAACGTTCAACTTCAGGACACGCCCTTCAAGCCAATCGGGCCATGGCAGTTCGAGGGCCTCGGGCACGAGCACCTGCGCGAATTGCGCGGCGCCGGTCTGCTCGCAGCCTGGCTGGGTTGGAACGATTCGAGATTCGAGAATACGCGCCTGAAAGTCATCGAGGCTAACGGCCAGTGGCGTCTCGCGCATTTCTTCAACGACCTTGGCAGCGGGCTTGGAGAGGCCGACGGCGCTATCCCCAGGCCGCTGGAATCGCCCCAACGCTTTCCGTCCACCTTCACTGCGCCGCGGATCGTCCGCGGCAAAGGCA
>DASRHX010000010.1:0-3317 GCA_035650295.1 Bryobacteraceae bacterium
AGAACAAAGCGCGACGGAATCCGGCACTCGTCGAAAAACAGGTGAGCAGTGTTGGAGGCGACATTACCGACCTTGGCGATACTGCCGCTTGCGGTGAATCCGGGCGTGCTTGTTGGAAATAGCATCAGGCTGATGTCGCGATAGCGGTCGGTTCCTGTGCGAACGGCCAACACCAGAAAGTCCGCGATTGAGCCATTGGTGATCCACAACTTTTGTCCACGGATCACCCAATCGCCGCCGTCGGGCGTCGCGTGCGTTTGCATGGAGGCGACGTCAGATCCGCACTCGGGCTCGCTGATCGCCAGCGCCGTCACTTGCTCGCCCGCCACGGCGGGATGCAGGAACTCCTCCTTCTGTTCTCCGGTGCCGTATTTTTCAATAACTTGGAGGGTCAGGTCCATTTGGACCATCAGGCTCAAGTTCAAACTCGGGAAGTCGGTATACTTCAACGCGTCGTAGGCTGCGGCACTGGCCCACCAATCCATTCCAGAGCCCCCCCACTCAGCGTCCACGCGGATTCCGAAGAGCCCCAATTCCCCCGCCCGTGCGAATAGCGATTTCGGAAACGTATGCGCTTGTTCCCACTCCAACGCATGGGGAGCGATCTCCTTGCGGCAGAATGCGCCGATGGTCTTTCGGAACAATTCATGCTCGTCGGTGAAGTATGGGTACTCGTCGGCGGCCATCTGTTCCTCCTCTAGCACCTGTGCGAAGGCCACCGGGGCGCTCGCTTTTCGCGGAACGCCTTCACGCCTTCCTCAAAATCTTTGCTAGCCTCCGCTTGAGCGCGCTTTCTCACTGCATGCTCAAGCACCTCCGTTGCCCCCAATCCCGCGGTTTCCCGGACGTAGCTCAAACCATTTGCAAACGCCTCGGCGCTCCCGGCCGCGAACGCAATTGCAAGTTCCACCGCTCTTGCACACAGTTCTTGCGATGGCACGACATGGTCCACGAGCCCAAGCCGCAGGGCATCCGCGGCATCCATCGTCCGCGCCGAGATTGCCAGTTCCGTCGCTTTTCTGCGTCCAACCGCCGAAGCCACGACCGGGAAAATTGCGTAAGGCCACAGCCCGATCCGCGTCTCTGTCAATCCGAACCGGGAATCGGAGGCGGCCACAACGACATGTGCGTTCAAGGCAAGTCCAAGCCCTCCCGCAACGGCCGCCCCCTGCACAGCCGCCACCATCGGTTTGGTCAGCCTCGCGCCAATCGAGAATAGTTCGGCGTGCAACATAGCCAGGCTTTCGCCGGCATCTTCTTTCAAATCCATGCCGGAGCAAAATATCGGTCCTTCCGCCTCGAGGAGCAACGCACCGACCGTGGAGTCTTCATTCGCCCGGTCGATCTCCTCGACGAGCGCACGGCACAACTCCCGATTTAGGGCGTTGCGCACGTCCGGCCGGTTCAACCGCAACCGCGCGAGCCGTCCATCACGGCCAGTCAGCAGGTACGTCGAGTTCACACTCAACCTCCATGTTCATCAGCGCGGCCGCGAGCGTCTTGCCCTGCGCATCGGTCCGCAGCGATACGGTACCGCCGCCGCCCAGAGCACCGCGCAAGATGAAATTTAAGGCCATGAGATTCGGCGCTTCAAATCGCTCCACGGGCCCCGCGATCTGGCTCGCAAAATACGTCGCGACACGCTCCGCGGTGAGTTGACTGGTGAGAAAGTTGAACGCAGCCGCATCCCAGGCAATGACAGCTATATTCGCCGTATCGCCCTTGTCTCCCGAGCGGGCGTGCGCCAACCTCGACAAGGGTATCTTCATTCGATCACCTCCACGCGAGGCATTACCAGATCGCGAGGAAGCAGCGCGTTCCAATTGGCCACCACCTCTCGCACCTTGGGCCGTCCATCGCCATAACCAGTCGCACCGGGCGGGCCACTCAACACAAGTGGGATCATCTCCTGGGTGAATCGCTCGACTGCATTGCGGTGCTGCCCGCGCACGCCGATTCGCAGTTGCACCTCGGCAGCCTCAGTCATAGGGGGCGCATTTTCACCGTGGCACGCATTCACGCCGAAATATTCTGTGCGGATCTCGTCGAACGCGAGCCCCAGCCGTGCAAGACGTTTGCGCACAATCCGATCGGACGTCCGCGCTTTCTCCAACGCATTGGGCGCACTGTATACCAACGTACCGGTTGCCTTCCAGCCTGCCGCGTAGTTGATCGATACCTTCAACTGTTCTGGCCGGGACCTGCCATGCGCGCCGGTGATGTGTACGCGATCGGGGCCACAGTCCGCCAAATTGAGGCTGGTGAAATCGGCAATGCAATCCGGCGTAATGTATGCCCGTGGATCGCCTACCTCATAGAGAAGCTGTTCTTTCACCCCTTGTGCGGTTACCCGGCCGCCAGAGCCCTTGTGCTTCGTGATCACAAATTCTCCGCTGAGTTCCATTTCGGCGATGGGATAACCGATCTCGTCCAGATCTTCGATTTCCTGCCACGCGCCGCCATAATTGCCACCCGTTACCTGTGCACCGCACTCGATGATGTGTCCAGCCGTCACACCGGCCGCGAGCCGGTTCCAATCATCGGCCTGCCATCCAAACCGGTGAATGACAGGTCCCATTGCAAGAGCTGCGTCGGCGCACCGGCCGGTGACTACGACTTGGGCCCGAGTCGACAGGGCTTCGGCGATCGGGAACGCTCCCAAGTAGACGTTGGCGCTCAAAACCTTGTCCCGCACTTCACTGAGTGGTTGGCCAGTATCCATATTGGCCAGCTCGCAGCCCTGCGCTTGGATTTCATCGAGCCGGGACAAGATGTCATCGCCCATGACGGCAGCTACCTTGAGGTTTGGCGTCAGCCGTTTTACTTCCGAGGCGCATCCGGCCGGATTCAGCCCTCCGGCATTGGCCACCACTGCAACGCCACGTTGAATCAATTCCGGGGCCAGGCGTTGGATCAATAGAGGGAAGTCGTGGGCGTATCCTCCGGCCGGTTGCTTCATCCGTTGTTTTTGGAGCACCGCCATCGTGACCTCAGCCAGGTAATCGAGTGTCAGGAAATCGATGGGGCCGCCCCGCAGAAGCCGGAGGGGCGCCTCGACCCAGTCGCCCCAAAACCCCTGCCCATTCGCGACACGAATCACGGCTGGCTCCGCGCGGAAGCCTCCAGCAGGAATCCCAATATTTCCCGGGTTTCCGCGGGATCAGTCACCGCATCCACATGTCCCCGTGCGGCGCCGTGAATTGCGTCGAGCCATTGTTCGTAGTCGGCGCGAGTCTTCTTGATCCTTTCATTTAGATTCTCAGGCAACTCCTGCTTCATGGCGCGGTGTTTTTCAATCTCGGTGCCAAAGGAGGCGT
>DASRHX010000011.1:0-10136 GCA_035650295.1 Bryobacteraceae bacterium
CCAATGGTGTCGCGTCGATTTGAATCTGGCTTGAACGGCCCAAGTGTTGTGCAAGCGTGCGGGGAGGACTCAGATAAATGCTCGCCGATGCCAAAAGCAGGTTCAGCTCGTCCTCTGGGATTTGATGCCAATTGCGCAGAAATATTCCGCCCGGTTGATCGACGCCGGTGTGCAGGGAGTGAGCGTTCGCAAGACGGAGCAATTGGTCATGGAGAGGCCGGTCATAGGCGGGACTCTCCTGGTTGAGGATCAAAAGATCGACTTTCAAACCCCGGAGCGCCCAGAATGTATGAGCAAGCAGCGCTTCCTTCACTAGTGAGATCCCCAAAAGATCGGAGATTGCCACTGCCACGATCGGAAGGTCGCCGGAGATCCCGTGCGCCCACATGCGCGATTGCGGCAGACGATTCATCCGAAGCCGTTCCACGGGCGCGCGGAGTTGCTGTGTCGAATAGAGTATGTGGCTTGCCAGTTCTTGGAACCGGTGCGCCATTTCGGCGTCGATTCCAAGGTGCCGGAATTCCAGCTGCACATGTGTCCAGGCGAGCTCAAACGAACGATGGCAGGCCTCTGCGGAACGGTACTTTGCGATGAGTCTGACGATTTCATCTCTGCTGTCGGCGGCCGCCCGGACAAAGGTGACTTGTGCGTGAGACCGCGGATCGATCACGATGCGCCGCCGGAGCCCAAACATTGAGTCGAGCACTGTGCCGGCGGTGCCCGACAACGGTTCGTTCAATCCAGCCGGATTGGCGGCGGATCCGCCCCTTCCTAGAAACAGGCTGCGATCCGTTTCAAATTCCCAATCGCCGTCGCCATCCCCAAACACACTTTCAGCGAACCAGATCGGCGTATCGGATGGACCCCGTGGTCTGCGGCTCGCAAACACAGCCTGAAGGTCGGCGACGGCCTCGGTTTGAATGAATAGCCGGTTGAATGCAGGATGAGCGCGATCGGCCTCGTGAGGAGCAATGCAAATCTCGGCGAATGTCGTCAGCTCGACTTGCCGCGACCTAAGCGTGTGATTCGTCAGGGTCAATCGCCGGATTTCGATATCCGCTTCGGGGCTCACCGTAATCTCGGTACGGCAATCGATTCCGGAGGCACGGCGAACCCATTCGACTCGATCAGGAGCAAAGGAAACCGCAAACTCCCCGCTCTGCTTTCCAGTTGGATGAAAGGCTGTCGACCAGGTCCTGCCGCTGCGCAAATCGCGTAGGTAGCAGAACGAGCCCCAATGATCTCGAGTCGTATCGGCGCGCCATCGCGTCAGATCGATACCCTTCCAGCGGCTGTAGCCACCACCTGAGTTGGTGAGTGCAACGGAATAGCTGCCGTTGCCCAGAATATGGACCCGCGGCGCAGCCGTTGCTTCGGTCAGCACGCGGTCGGTAGGTTCCGCGTCAGGATGATCAGGTCGAACGCGAATCAGATCTTCGTCGCGAACAGCCTTTGGCAGCGCACTAAGTTTCGGGACGCCTTCGAATAGCAGCGATTCCACGGCTTTGATGCGCGGATCGCTGTGAAAGCGCTGTCTCATTACGTCGCCATGGAGCACGTTATCCATCGCCAGCAGACTCATGCCCTGGTGGTGGGCCATGAACGCATAGATGATGACGCCAGGCGCGCCTTCTCGCGATCGATTGCGCGTGTAGTCGATCGACTCGTAGAAGCCCATCCTTCCGCGCAGTCCTTCGTCTTCCAGCCGTCTTAGGTTCTCAAGAGCACGCGAGCGTTCCGTGGACAGCGCGAGCATGGTCGAATACGGAGAGACAACCAGGTCGCTGCCCAGGCCGCGTTTCAGCCCAAGGCCCGGAACTCCAAACGCCGAGTACTGATATGTTTGCCATGCATCAAGGGCTGAGTATGCCGATTCGGAAACGCCCCAAGGTACCCCGGACTCTTCGCCGTACTCAATCTGACGAGTCACGGCCACTTGGCACGCTTGAGCGAGGAGGGAATTTTCATAGGCGTGGCTGAATAAATTCGGCATCAGATACTCGAACATGGTGCCGCTCCACGAGTAAAGAAGCTGCCCGCTGGAATACGACGCATAGGGACGGCCCAGCCATTGCCAATGCTCGATCGGAACGTCACCCTTGGCGATCGCAACCAAGCTGGTGAGACGCGATTCGCTGGCCAACAAGTCATAGTGTGCGGCGTGCAAGGGCGCTTCCGTCACCGAAGTTCCGATGTGGAAAAGATTGCGCGACGAGTCGTAGAGAAAGCCAAAATGATGCTCGTCAGCCAATGCGCGCATCCTGTCGCCGAGTGACTGGATAACGGCGATCTGTTCGACGGCAAGCGACTTCGATCGCTCGTATTCCGAACGGATCTCTTCCAGCCAGGCCTTGTGAGGACCTGACAACACGGTTGGGCCATTGAGAAGCCCGAACAGCATATGTAGTTCCTCGCCCGGACCATTGGCGATGTCCACCAGTGAGGGTGATAGCCGCAGTATTTGCGCTCTTGCCGTGACCGCCTCCTTCCCCAGCGCGGTCACAAACTCTAGCGGCGGCGCGGCCAGAACCTCCAACCACCGTAGGTAGCGGCCCGTCAACTGCGCCCATGCCTCGATCTGTAGTTGGAGCTTCGAGAACCAATAGGAACGTTCGTCATTCTCGACGAGACTCCAGCGCAGCGCGCCGGCCAATTGCTCGGCAGGTGCGGCCGCAAGCCGGATTCTCTCGGCGATATTCGCGCTCTCCCCCTTCGCCCGCAACAGGCGGATCAATGTAGAAAGCGGAATGCTCTGCGGCGAGCCCGAAGGCTCAACACGCCACACCGCTGCGGAAGTATCGACCAAGCCGCGCAGAGCTTCTTCGCCCAAAACCGGCCGGTTCAACATCTCTTCGCACGCAACACCCATAACCCAGAGACTCGCTAAAAGGTTGCCGCTATCGACCGTCGACAGATACCGCGGGTTGAGGGGCGTCAGGGTTCGCGTGTGGTACCAATTGAGGAAATGCCCCTCAAAGCGTTCGAGTTTGCCCAGCGTCTCTAGCGTGGCGGCGCATCGAGTTGCGAATTGATCGAGCGTCACATAACCGAAGTCTTTCGCCGCGAGCAATGCATTGAGCCACATTCCAATATTGGTTGGCGACGTTCGCTCAGCAACCTCCACCCGCAGCGCTTCCTGAAAATTATCCGGCGGAAGCCAGTTGCTCTGGCCGGAGACGAAATCGTCGAAGTACCGCCAGGTGTCGCGGGCCGCGCCGCGAAGGTACCGCCGATCGCTTTCGGCCATCGGCTCCTCGTTCGGTCTGATCGCCGCTGCATTCAGCCACCGCAACACTTGCGGTGCGGTGATCCAGAGCAAGGCAAACGGGAAGGGTTCCCAAAACAAACCCAGCCCGGACAACACGCTGAGCAAGAAGATGGTTGCTCCCGCCACAATCACCGTCTGAACGAAGACCATATGGAAATGCTTCGCCCGGGACAGGTGAGTACTCTCGGCAGTCTCCCACTCGAGCAAGTGCTCGTGACTGACCCACATCCGGTAAAAGGACCGCGCAATGGCGTCCACTGCGATCCATGCCTGATGCGGCAGGAGAGAGATCGCCGTCACCAGCCGGGTAATTTCCGTCGTGATTCCGCGGCTAGGGCGATAGATACCCTGCTGCCAAAGTGAGAAGCGGTTCAAGAGGCTCGCCAATGACGAAAAAATTAAGCACAGGCCTACGAACGAGCTCCACACGCCAGGCGCGGACAACGTGAGCCAACTCGCCAGAAGAAGCACGATGGATGCAGGCGGAGTGAGACTTCGCCGCAGGTTATCGAATATCTTCCATCTCTCGATGGCTGGCAACAGGTTTGGAACGGTGCCGCCGCCCGCGGCGGGCACTCGCGGAAAAATCCAGGATAAGATTTGCCAGTCGCCGCGAATCCATCGATGCTGGCGGCGGCTATGGCTGTGATAGTCGTACGGAAAATTTTCAAACAGTTCGATGTCGCTCGCCAGACCCACGCCAACATGGGCGCCTTCTATCAAATCGTGGCTGAGTAGAAGCCCCTCGGGAAACCGCCCTGACAGGATTCGGTGAAACGCGCGTACATCGTAAATTGCCTTTCCATGATAGATACCTTCGCCAAATAGATCCTGATAGGCGTCAGACACAGCGTGGCTGTAAGGATCGGTACCGGATGACTCTGTGAAGAGCCGCGTAAATCGTGTTGCCGTCGTTCCCGGCAGCGTGATACTGACGCGCGGTTGTATGATCGAGTATCCCCGCCGACGTTCGCGTCCGTCCTCGGAAAGGCTTATCTGATTCAGCGGATGGGCCAGCGTCTCGATTAACCGCCTCGCCGCATTGGCGGGAAGTTGCGTATCGGCGTCCAGCGTAATTACGAATCGGATGTTTTCCGGCTCCGTGCCGGCACAGACGAACTTGTCATAGACCGTGCCCTCTCCGTTCAGGTAGCGGTTGAGCTCCTCCAGCTTTCCGCGCTTACGCTCCCAGCCGATCCACTTGCGCTCCACCTCGCTCCAGCGGCGGGTTCGATGAAAAAGCACGAAGCGCACATCCCGATGACGGTTGGACAGGTCCTCCATTGCCTCAATGGCCACGGTGAGCAATTCTTCGTCTTCCGGCATCTCTTGTTCGGGAGCGTCCGTAAAATCGGAGAGTAGCGCGAAGCTGATGTTCGGTTCCCTATTGGCTAGGTATCTTACTTCCAGCTTGTCCACTTCATTACGTATGGCATCCGGAGTCAGTAGCATCATCGGCACTACGACCAATGTGCTGAAGTCCTGTGGAATGCCCTCTTCAAAATTCATTTTGGGCAACACTCGCGGACTGAGCAGCGTGACGACAACTGCATTTACGATCTGAATGGCAATTTCAGTTGAGGGGAAGGCAGCCAGGATACTAAGGCACGCTAGCCAGAGGATAGAGTGAACGCCGCTGGAGTAAGCGGCAAGTGCCGCCAATACGACGAATAATAAAGAAAGGAATACGATCGATCCGAGATAGAAGCCTGTCGGATGTTCAAGAGGTATTTTCCGGATTCGTTCCGCCCATGGCGCGCGAAACCCGGCGGCTTCCTCCAATTGGGTCCGCCCCTCGGCAATCAGGTAATAACCGGCATTCTTCTCAATCGCGGCTGCCAAAGACTCCCGTTTCGCCAGGTCGATCGCCAGTTGAGCCACTTCGGATTCGTTGAGCCGGCTGTTACGCGCAACTTCTTCCACGGCTCGGCGCATTCTGTCCCGCGTCGTGAAGTCGCTACACGGATAGATGGCGGCCGGATCGTGCTCGAGCAGGGCATGGACAACGCTCGCCTTTTCAAAGATGGCGGGATAATACAGATCGGCAAGCGTCCGGAGGCTGCCGATCGCGTTAGCGACCGAGACGCGATCTCTCGCCTGTTGCTGATGGTCCTCTCGAATCAGTTCCGCAAGCGGCTGCTGACGCTTGTCAAGCTGAGCCCGCAGAACGGCCAAAATATCTTCCTCATCGCGCAGTTGCTCCGTCAGGCGAGCCAAAAATTGGGGTTCCACCATCGCCGGGTCGGCATCTAGCAGCGCAATCATCCGGTCGAGGTGTTCGGGCTTTTGCCTGCTCGCGCGTGCAAGTCTGTCCGCCCAAAAGTAGGCGACATCGCGTTGGTGCTGCTCACACGAAACGCGATCTCCCAGTCGCGCCAGCTCCTGAATGAGCGCGAGGCGAATCATGAGGGGGAATATCCATAGCTCGGCAATTGTCAGGGGGGTGACGCTCTGATAACCATCCAGGTATGCGGAGATCACACCGGGAGTGAGGAGCGAATCGGAGCTCCGAACTAACGTCAGCGCGATCCGATACACCCTAAACTCGCTCTCATCGCTGTCGAGGATGGGAAGTATGTCCTGCGGATCCCGCGGTAGGTGACGCCTTACTTCGGCGATATGCGCAAGAATCACGTGATTGTTATCGTAGAGCCACTCGCCAGAGTTACTAAGTGGCTGCTCCATTTCCAGCGATTCCACCAGGTCGCCACTTACCCGGTCCAATACACGTTCGGCATCACCCAGCGCGGCCAGCACCGAATGCCGGGGCTTTCCTTTTCGGATACGATGCTCGCGAGCGAGATCGACGGCCGATTGACGGAGTTCGTCGGCGATGAGCGATTGAATTCCGCAAACGGGAGCGGAGGGAGCGGCGCTTTGTGAACGGAATATAAAAATCGCCGGCGATCCGCTCCCGCTGCGAAGAATGGAAACTCTGTCCGGTAATTTTTTCACCGAGGACTGGAGGACGACAGCAGATTCGCCGGGCAGTAGCGTCAACCCAATTCGTTCCAAATCGTGGCGGGCGAGGCGGGCGGAGGAAAGACGAAAGAGAGGTTCCCGCTCGATCGTTATCTCGCCTTCCGCGCTGCTGTGGAGAAGAGCACACCCGCCCAAACGCTGGGCCTTCATGTCCCTCTGTGCAGCTTCGGCGGAGGATTTAGACGAGAATATGGCGACGACGGCACGCCGTATCCGGGTTGACCTGGTGAGGAAATTCATCCTGAGTTATGTGTCTGGGGCTCAATGTATCAGGCGAACACACGTTCGCCTATACTTTCCTCGAGCTGCAATTCGATGCCCGAAATGTGGCATCAAAGGTGCAACGGCTAGGGCGAGGGACCCCTCTGCATGCTGGGATGGATACTACTTTTCTTCTTGATGGCCCTTGCCGCCGCCGGTGTCGGAGCCACTGTTCTCGACCCGTTTTCAGCGACCGTCGCGGGAGGAGGTTGTGGGATATTTTCCGCACTGGGACTTCTTGGCATCGGTCTAATCTGGCTGCGCAATCATTAGTGGGCTGGGGCGAGTTATCCGCCCCAGCAAAGCTTCAAGCAAGCTCCGCTACCAACGAAAACCGAAAGTAACGGGAATCATTGCCGTCCGGACGGGTGACGTCCAAATATAGTGATACCGGCTTTCCGCGAAAAAGCTCGACCTTGTGTCCTCGCCAAATCGAATCGCAATGCCGGCACCGCCATTGATACCGCCCTTATTCTGCGAATAAGAGCTAAGAACCGTGGTCGTCGGGATTTCTACTGGAAAGAAGATTCCGTAGAAGGGATCGAATGCAGTTGCGATCGCCGACGAGGGCTGCGTAAACTCGATCGTTCGCCTGTAATATCCGGCCCCGCCGATAAGGTAGACGTCCATGCGACCCCTCGGATTGAGATGAACTATAGGGTTAAGCGTCACGGAATAGATGCGCCCCGAACCGTCTGGCACACCGATCCGCTGCAGCGCTGCGGTGGCAATGTTCATGTTGTTGAATCCGAATTCGCCCATCAGGCCGAACGCCGGGATGGGATGATATCCAACTCCAGCAGTGAGGTTGAAACCGGTGTTAAAGTTCCTGCCCGTGTACTTGCCCGGGACAGTGGGGCCTCCCCCTACTGCGAACGTGAACTTCGACTGGCCAAACGTGGGGGTTATCAGCAGCATTCCTATCCCCACGGAGAGAATAGATCGTTTCAGTTGCATAATCGCGTTACTCCCATCTTTTGTCGCTCGCATATAGCGGCGCATGTATGTCCTGTTGATATAAAGGGCAACCGAAGTGCCAAGTCTGTGCAAATTATCGAATCAAAAGCGGAATCGTGCGTTGAGTGGGAGCCCACCATGCGGTAGCGACGGAAGAAATGTCCGGCGAACCGGGAAGAATTGTGCCTTCCCCGGTCATTGCGGCTTGCATTAGAATGCATGGGAATGAAAGCATTCGCCGTGCTTGTAGTTGGGCAAATGTTGGGCACTGGTTTGCTATGGGCGGACAGTGCGGAGCGGACTGGGCGCGGACCGGTATCCCCGCGCCAGCCGGCGCGCAATCGGACAGAGCGGGCGCCGGTCGTTCGCGCCACTGCGAATGTGGTTCTCGTACCGGTGAGTGTGCGCGATGGCAACGATACACCGATCCGGGGCCTGACACGCGAATCGTTTCACGTGTTTGAGGAAGGAGTCGAGCGGGAGATTCAGTCGTTCACCGAGGAAGAAGGCCCCGTGTCACTCGGGATTGTGTTTGATGCTAGCCGCAGCATGCAATCCAAGCTTGCGGAGTCGCGCACGGCAGTCGCGCGGCTTACGGAGACGCGTCTGCCCGGTGACGAATACCTGGCCGTGGCGTTCAATGATTCGCCGTACCTGCTCTGCCGTTTGACCGCTGATGTGGACCGCGTGAGGGACGCACTGAACTCCATCGCAGCGCGCGGTTGGACCTCGCTTTACGATGGGATCTATCTTTCCGCCGGCTTGATGCGGTCGGCTGCTAATTCAAGGCGTTCTCTGCTCATTCTTTCCGACGGCGAAGACAATTTCAGCCGCTACAGCAGTTCGGAAGTGCGAACCTATCTGCGGGAGGCTGGAGTCACGGTTTACGCGATCGGATTGGCTGGCGGCGGTCTCTCCGGAATGCGAGGGCGCACGCTTCGCCGGCTTACGGAAGAAACTGGCGGATGGTTCCTTCCGGTGGAAGGAGAAGGCGAAGTGGGCCAAGCCGTGGCGGAGATGAGCCGAGCCATTCGAAGCCAGTACGTCATCGGTATTCGGGCGAGCCAACCCTCCGAGGCGGGCAAGTATAGGCGCCTTCAAGTGAAAGTGCAGCCCCAAGGGGCTGAGCCCTTCCGAGTCTCCTGGAGATCCGGTTATTACGGCGCCGAGTGAGGTTTTCTGTAACGGGCTGTTGCGCCCTAATGTCTCCGAAATAAGGAGATCTCAAATGAGCTCAACAGAAAATCGTTCCCTACTGCCGGATTCCTCCAGAGATCGCATCCGGGAGCAGGTTCAAACTGGTCTGGAATCGGTGAAGCACCAGCTTGCTTCAACGGGCCGCACGATTCGGGACGAAACAATGGCGACTGGTCATGTCCTCAAAGAAGAGGTTGCTTCCGTGGCCAGCGAGAAGCTCGAGCAGGCACGCCTTGGGACCGCTGACACCCTCGCTCGAGCGGCACGCGGCGTTGAGGGGCACGCAAACGACTCCACGTCGCCTCGCATTCGAAAAGTGGCCAGCGACATTTCACACCGATTGCAGGATGCTTCTCAGTATGTCCGGACGAAGAGTTATTCCGACGCAGCCGAAGATGTCCGCGAGGACATCCGTGCCCATCCTGGCCGATGGCTCTGCGCGGCCCTCAGCGTTGGATTCGTAACCGGCGTATGCTTTCATGCTCTCGCGAATCGACAAGACAGCCGGAGGTCGATGATCGTCTAGTTTCGCCGCCGCCGGAGATCAGGCGCTGGCGTTGAGGGTCACAGTAGCAACGGCGCCCTTGTCGGGAGCTGGCGCAAGTTGCACCGTGGCCCCCGCCGCATCCGCGATGCGCCTGCAAATAGGCAAGCCCAGACCGGCGCCGGGGAATTGATCGTATGCGTTCAGGCGTGTCAGCGGCAGGAATACTCCCTCGACGTCCGCCGGATCGATTCCGATGCCGATGTCGACAATCTTCACCGAAGTTGTGGACGTATCGTCCGCGAATGCGACCTCGACGCTCACCGGACGGCCGCTCGAGAACTTCAATGCGTTATCGATCAATTCCACGAATATCCGGACATACTCTTGACGGATCGATTGTTTTCCCGCCTCGTCCGTGACCGGCTTGAGTTCGACGGGCCAGGAAGGGAACTGCAGGAGGGCGGTCTGCAAGGCCGTACCGAGCGAAATCGGTTTCCCCTTGCCGAGGTGCGAAGCGCTGGCATAGTCTGAGAGCCGGGACAACAGCACGTCCAGATCCTTGTTTGCGGAAATGATTTGGGCGAGTTGCTCCAGTACCGCCGGCGCAAGGCTGCTTCCTGTCGAACGTTCCAGTAGCTGGGCGCTTGTTAAGCTTGCCCGCAGGTGCGCTCTCATATCGTGAATAATCGCCAGAAGGAAGTCGTCTCGGGACGACACTTCCGATTGCTTACTTGGATACTTCATCTTCTACCGCTACTTCATCCATCGATCTATACTTGCGAAGTTTTGCATGCATCGTTTTGGCCGTGATCCCGAGAATCATAGCGGCACGAGTCTTATTGTTGTCCGCGCGCCGTAGCGTGGCTTCAATGAGATTTCTTTCCGCTTCTTCTATCGTCATTCCTACTCTGATACCCAAGCCACCTGTTTCGGTTTCGGACTCGCCGCGGGCTGGGTCACTAGGACGGTATCCTGACGGAAGGT
>DASRHX010000012.1:0-4251 GCA_035650295.1 Bryobacteraceae bacterium
TCGAACGTGCCCCGGGAGGTCCGTCCGAAAGTGGAGGAAGCGAAACGGAGGGTTCTCGAACTCATCAAGCGCCGTTTCAGTTGGCAAGTCATGAAACCTCAATATATGAAGCTTTACGAAGAGGCCTTTACCGACGAGGAGATCGACGGCATGATCGCCTTCTACTCCACGCCGGCCGGTCAATCTTGCCTGAAAAAGATACCGATCGTTATGCAGCGTTCCATGGTCATCGGACGCGACGCGATGATGGAGCTCAACCCGGAAATTCAGCGGATTTTCAAGGAAGCGGCAGCCAGGTAGCCCTCACCACCCCATCATCGCCATCCGTTGCTCGATGATCGCTGAGTACTTGTCCATCCGCGCCGGACGCCTCCGCCGGGGCAAAGGAATCACCGCCGCCAGCCGCACTGCTTGATCGCGGGTCACCGCCGCCGCGCTTGTGTGGTAGTGATACCGCGCCGCCGCCTCCGCCCCATACACGCCCGGCCCCCACTCGATCACATTCAGGTACAACTCCAGCACCCGCTGCTTGCCCAAGATCCAGTCCGCCGCCGGAGCCATCCCGAACTCCGCTACCTTACGAAATGGATTCGCATGCGTCGTAAAAAACAAATTCTTCACTAATTGTTGCGTGATCGTCGACCCGCCGCGGATCGGTTCGCCGTCGTCGACCACATCCTCGTAAATCTTCCCCAACTCATCGAAATCGATCCCGCGATGCTGATAGAATCGCCCGTCTTCGGCGGCGATCACCGCGTGCTGCAAGTGAGCGGAGATCCGCTTCAACTCCACCGTCGTGCGCCGCTTCTCATACTTCCCCTTGGCGAACCACGACTCCACCCGCCGCTGGGCCTGCACCATGGTCACCGGCGGTGTCACCCACTTCATCAACACAAGCGACAGCAGGCAGAGCGCGAACCATGCGCAAAACGCCTTCACGAACCACAGCACCAGCCGCCGCCATAGAGGCCGCTTCGACTGGCGCTTCTCCTTGCGCGCCCATCTCACCTCGCGCTGCGGCGCGCCCTTCTTACCGCCTCTTGATGGCACAGCCTAGCCCTTTACCCTCGCTCTGCGCGACGGCGCGTCCCGCCAATACTGCTTCCAAAGCCTCCCGCACCCACCGCCGCTTCACCCGTGCCACATTCCTCGCATCGTCGATCGCGCCGCGGTAGCGCACTACGCCCTTCGGGTCCACAACCATCGCCACTGGTGTCATCTTCGCGCCCAGCGCATCCACGGCTGACAACCTTGGATCGCGATAAATAGGGAAGGGAAGCGGCGCGTCTCCAGCCATTTTCATCACGCGCTCATCGCTCTCGTTCACGTTGGGCGCAATCGCCAGCCACGTTACCCCGCGGCCCTCGAACTCCCGCCACAACTCCGCCAGGCGGTCTTCATAGTCGCGCGACATCGGGCACTCCGCCGATACGAACAGCGCTACCGTCACCACGCCCGGCCGCCATTCCACTGCGCCGCCGCCGATCGCCTGAACCGCGAATGGCTGCACGCGACGCACCTCAGCCGCAAGTGCACTGGAGGCGAGCATCGCAATCAGGCCAATGCTCGCTCTCACAGCTTCCTCAATTTTTCTTGGCCTCTTCCAGTTGCAGGTTGATCACGGGATTCTGCCGCGAATCGTACACACTCAGCGTCTTCTTGTCGCTCACCGCGCCCGAGAATTCCGCCTTCAGTTCGTAGTCCGAGTTCTTGCTCAACCCGTGGAAAAAGTAGTTCCCGTCCGCCTTTGTGATGTAGCTCCGCACGCGCAGGGTTCGCGTGTCCTTGATCTGAACCACGGCGCCTTCCACGGCCTCGTCCTTCAAGCCGCGCACCGTGCCAGAAACGCTACGCGTGGTCTCGTCCTTTTCCTTGTCTTTCTTTTCGCCCTTGAAAAACGGCGGCGGCTTTTGACCCGGCACCGGTGTTTGCTGCGCCAAGGCCGCGAGCCCCACACACACCATCAGCGCCAGGAATCGAACCATCATTTCTTTACCGTCTCCGTCTGCAAGCGTATCGACAATTCACGTCTCTCATCAATGCCGATCTCCACCACCCGCTCTTCCGGTGCGTGTCCCTCGGCCTTCACTCGTACAGTATAACGGCCGGCCCCCGCCGGCACGCGGAACGCAAACTCACCACGCGCATCCGAGCGGCCCTTCCATTCCTTTTTCTTCTTTCCGACCAGTTCCCACACCACTACTATTTCGACGCCGGCAAACGAGAACCCCGTTTCACGAAAGACGGTTCCGGCGATCACCCCAAACGGCTCGTCCGCTTTCGCTTTCTTTTCCGCGGCTACCGCCTCCGGCGCCACACCGCTTCCCAGCAGCGCCCCGGCCAATACCGCCGCGCACGCCCATTTCAACGGCAGGACGTTACCACTCGTCCTCTTCGTCTTCCTCATCCTCTTCCTCTTCGTCCTCGTCCTCGTCGTAATCCTCTTCTTCCTCCTCGAAGTCGTCTTCATCCTCGGAGGCCAACTCGAGCGGATCCAGCGATACCACGCCTAGGCTCTTCCCGCATTCATCGCAAGACACGGAATCCCCCTCATCCAGTTCATCGGTATCCACATCAATATCGGCATCGCACAAAGGACATTTGACCATACGATTGCTTTCCGACCTCCTAAACAGAAGTATTTCCTTTATACAAGAATTCGCGGCGCGCGCAAGAACCCCGGCGCCTATTTTTTTGCCAGCCGCCGCCTCGTTGTCGGTGGCACCATCCCCTTCAAACGCATATACAGGAACAACTGCGAACGGTGTGTCAGTTCATGCTCCTTCACGAATTGAATGTACTCCAACCGCGTCAGCTCTTGTCCATCCCATTTCCGCACCACTGCCGCCCACCACTCCGGACTTTGCCCGCGCATCGCCTCGATCCGCTCCGCCGCCAATCGCTCCATCGCTTCCGCCAATTCACCGGGCCCGGCGTCATCGTTCAATCCCGAATAATATCCTGCTAGCTTGGCACGAAAATCCGCCGCTTGAAAGTCCGTTTCGCCCGATAGCAGAATCCCGGTCAGCCCATGTCCAGCATCCAGAATGTGACGCGCGATCTCGCCGTAGCTCATCAACTCCGGCGCCGCCCGGAAACCCATCTCCGCCGCGGGCCACTCCTGAACCGCCCTCGCCGCGTCGGCGCGCACCGAGCCCCACGTATCCAATACCGTATCGACTCGGACCATATCCCCTATCGCTCCCCAACCGCGATTATTCGGCCCCTACGGGCGTGATGCCCAGAGCCGCGTTCAACGAGCCCTGCCGGTAGCCTTCCAGATCCAGCGTCACGTAATGAAAACCCAACGGCTTGAAGATCGCCGTCAGCCTGCCCGCCATCTCCAAATCGAGCGCCCGCGGCAACTCCTCGCGGTCGATCTCAATCCGCACCAGCTTCTCATGGAACCGTACACGGAATTGCCGGAATCCCAGCGCCCGCATCGCTTCCTCGCCGTTTTCGATCGTCTTGATCGTCTCCACCGTCACCGGCGTCCCATACGGTACGCGCGAGCTCAAACATGCCGCCGCCGGACGATCCCAAAACGGCAGCCCCGCCTCGCGCGCCAACTCGCGGATCTCCGCTTTCCGCAACCCGGCCTCTACCAGAGGAGCCTTCACCTGGTGAATCTTCGCCGCCTGCTGTCCAGGCCGGTAGTCGCCGAGATCGTCCTGGTTCACGCCGTAGATGATGTGGCGCACCCCGCGGACGTGCGCCACCTCCTCCAATCTCGTGAATAATTCGTCTTTGCAATGGAAACACCGGTTGGCGTCGTTCTTGACGTAGTCCGGGTTCTCGAATTCCCGTGTTTCGATCACTTCGTGCCGAAATCCGCACAGCCGCGCATATTCGGCCGCGTCGCGCTTGTGCGATTCGGGAATTGAAGCGGAATCGGCCGTAATCGCCACGGCTTTGTCGCCAAGCACACGCGCTGCCGCCCAAGCGAGATACGCCGAATCGGTTCCGCCCGAATAGGCGACAATCACTTCGCCCAATCCACGCAGGTTTTCCAGCAGTTTTCGTTCTTTGGCCTGGAGTACCACAGGGTCCAGCGCCGGAGCTGCCGTGCCCCCCGCCGTCCCCAATGTCACATACGTCTCCATACCCCGGATCATAGCATCCGCCACTGGATTGCGCCCGCAGATAATCTAGGCTGCCTCACCCGGCCTTCACCAAACTTGCCTTACTCCGTGCGGTTCGCCGACGGTCTACACCACTTCTCGCGAATTTTCCACCCTCAACTCTCGTTAT
>DASRHX010000013.1:0-2127 GCA_035650295.1 Bryobacteraceae bacterium
GCCCATCTCGAGGTTGTAACGGGCGGTGTCGACAGCCCCCTCCTTGTTACGCACGTCACTGTCTACGTCGGCCCCCTCCTTACGTCGGGGGTTACAGAGTCGATCCAGGGCATTGCGATAGACGCGTGTGATGTTGGCAACGTACTCGGGTGTCTTGAGGCGGCCCTCGATTTTGAGCGAGGCGACTCCCGATTGCGCGAGGTCGGGCAACACGTCGAGCCCGGCGAGGTCCTGTGGACTGAGCAAGTAGCGGCGATCGCCGAGGGGCACGTTGTGGCCGTCGGAAATAAGGTCGTAAGGCATGCGACAGGCCTGGGCGCACTCGCCACGATTGGCGGAGCGGCCTCCCAGGGCTTCGCTCGTGAGGCATTGGCCGGAGTACGCGACGCACAACGCGCCATGCACGAATACTTCGAGCGGCAACTGCGAATCTACCTGGCGGATTTTTTCGATCTCCTTGAGCGAGCACTCACGGGCCAGGACGACGAGTTCACAACCGAGCTCGCGCGCGAACTTCACACCTGCGGCGCTGGTGATGGTCATTTGGGTCGAAGCGTGAATCGGAAAGTCGGGTGAGATGCGGCGGATGAGGCGGCATATCCCGACGTCCTGAACGATGGCGGCGTCCGCGCCCGCGGCAATGATGGCACGGAGGTGTTCCTCCGCTTCAGCGAGTTCGTTGGCGAAAATGAGCGTGTTGAAAGTGACGTATCCCTTCACGCCACGGCGATGGAGGAACTCCATGAGCTTCGGCAAATCGGAATCGGAAAAGTTGTGAGCGCGCATGCGGGCGTTGAATCGCTCCAGGCCGAAGTAAATCGCGTCGGCGCCGTTCTCGACGGCGGCTTTGGCGCAGTCCCAATTGCCCGCGGGCGCGAGCAGTTCGGGAACCGGCAGCCGCGCAGGTGCTGGCGCGGCGGTTGGCTCTGCCTGTAGGACCTTGTTCACGGCGTACCCTAACCCGTCCGACAGAAGATTCCAACGGTGGAAGATCGCGGCTGCCGTGCATCCGAATGCTCGGCACGTCCGTAACAGGGTTGGGAATTATGAAGCGGAACATCGGGAAACTCATCGCATTAACTGTCATATTGCTGCCATCACTGGCACAGGCGCATTCTGCCGGCGATTCGGTAAGCGGCTGGCAGGATGGATTCAACCATCCACTCCACGGGTGGGACCATTGGCTGGCGATGCTCGCGGTCGGAATTTGGGCGGCACAACAGCGCGGTCGGGCGGTGTGGACGGTACCGTTGGCGTTTGTTGGGTTAATGTCCGTGGGAGGAGTTGTTGGAGCGGCGGGAGTAGTATTACCCGGCGTCGAACTGGCCATTTCGCTTTCCGTGGTGGTGTTTGTTGCGCTTGTCGCACGGCGCGTCCGAATGCACGCCGGCATGAGCGCGCTTATCGTTGGAATCTTTGCCTTCTTTCATGGTCTTGCGCACGGGGCTGAAATGCCGGGCTCAGCGAGCATTGTCACGTTCGCCACAGGCTTCATTGTCGCGACGCTGCTTTTGCATGGCACAGGGTTGATTGCCACGCGCGCCGTGTGTTTTGCGCTCGCGTTTTTCGTTGGAGGCTCCGCTGTCGCTCAGCAGACCACCAACACACCTGCCGCGCGGCCAGAACCCACGAACAAAAACCCGGTGCGGCTTCCGGAAGTTCTTGTGCAAGGCCGGGAGGATAGTCTCATCGGCGTTGCTGAGTCAGCGACGCAGGGGACGGTCGGCGCGAGGCAACTCGCTTTGCGCCCCACCGTGCGAACGGGCGAAATCCTGGAGACGGTGCCGGGAGTGATCATCACCCAACACGCCGGAGGCGGGAAGGCGAACCAATACTTTCTACGCGGTTTCAATCTCGATCACGGGACCGATTTCTTCACGTCGCTCGACGGGATGCCGGTCAACCTGCCCACGCACGGACACGGCCAGGGCTACACCGACATGAACATCGTGATCCCGGAACTCGTCCAGCGGGTGGATTATGAAAAGGGAGTCTACTACGCGCAGAATGGAGACTTTGCCTCTGCGGGCGCCGCGCATCTGGAGACATACAAGGTTCTGCCAAAGAGTCTGGCGATCGTTGAAGGGGGCATGTACGGATACGCGCGTGGCGTCTTCGCGTCATCGC
>DASRHX010000014.1:0-18906 GCA_035650295.1 Bryobacteraceae bacterium
AAGAATAGTTGTAAAATCAGGTAAGGACAAGTTCGGCTCAACAGGAGTTGAGCGTTGGCTTTTGAATGTCGTGATTGTCTACCGTTGGGGACGGAAGTGATCGCGATGGGACGACTGCAAATCAGTCGAGGGCGTCTCCGCACGAATCATTGGATGGTTGGGGAAAGGGTGTTCGTGCGGAGACGTTAGTCCCTCAGGTGCTAGTGACGGATGAATTCCAAAAGGGTCTTGTCTTTGTCCGTCTAATTTGCTTCTTTTTTCGTCGGCTCGGTCTGTGTTTCGATTTGACGAAATCAGGGCGTCCGCAACATTCCCACAATGGCATTGAGAAATATTGATCCGAGCGCCACGGGGATCATGATCTTCCATCCAATACTCATCAATTGGTCATAGCGGAAACGTGGAAATGTGCCGCGGAACCAGATCATCAAATAGACAAATGCACCCACTTTGAAAAGGAACCAGAATGGCGACGCAATCGCCCGGTTCACTGCCGGAATCAAAACCAAAGCAGCGAGCCCCAATACCAGGACCGCCACTACCGCCATCCCTACCGAGTGCGGCCTCCATGTCAATTTCCGAGCCAGACGCAAACAACCGAAGCCAACCCCTAGCAACAGCAAGAAGGGGAAACCGTAGTTGAACGGTACCTCAAGCCAGGAAACGCTTGGGAATGGGCGCAACCAACCGCCTAGAAAGAGCGTGACGGCGACTGAGGAGACCACGAAAATATTCGCGTACTCAGCGAGGAAATATAGGGCCCAACGAAAGCCGCTGTATTCGGTATGGAATCCTGCCACCAGCTCGGATTCAGCTTCAGGCAGGTCGAACGGCGCCCGGTTGGTTTCAGCTACCGCCGAAATCAGGTAGACCACAAAGGGAATGACCATCAGCCCGTAGTTGTCGAACACAAACCAAATGCCTCGTTCCTCCTGCGCTCGAACGATTCCGGTCATGCTCAGAGTCCCGGCAGCCATCACCCCCGATAACAGCGCCAACGAAAGGGCGACCTCATAGCTCACCAGTTGCGCGGCGCCGCGAAGAGCGCCCAATAGCGAATAGTGGCTATTCGAGGACCACCCCCCCAAGACAATACCGAGAATCCCCACCGAGGACATGGCGGAAATAACCAGAAGCCCGACGTTGACGTCCGCGACATAGATGCCGCTTGCGAACGGGATGACACAGAACGCGGTCAGTGCCGTAAAGGTGGAGATGAGGGGCGCGCACCAGAAAATTGCCTTGTCCGACTCGGCGGGAATGATGTCTTCCTTCAGAAGAAGTTTCACGGCGTCTGCAATGGGCTGCAACAACCCATGGGGACCCACTCGCATGGGCCCTAGCCGCACCTGCATGTCGGCGAGAACCTTGCGCTCCACCAGAACGATGTATCCGGCCAGAAGTGGAAAGACAAGAATAATGACAGCGGTGAGCGCTAGCGGCGTGAACCAGGGATTGCCAATGATGGTTTGCAAAAGGTCCATGTGGGGCTACCTGAGTAGGGAGGTTCCAGCGAACTGCACAATGGGCTCCGGATAAAGACCAATGGCCAGCGTAGCCGCCGCGGTGATGAGAAATCCAAGGCGTGCACCCCAGCCAGGGATCGCGGGCAGTAGTTGCCCCGGCTCGCCCAGGAACATCGTTCTCACGATGCGGAAGTAATAGTAGATGGAAACGGCGACGTAAAGTGCGGCGGCAATCGCCAGGGCGTAATGACCTGTTTCGACGAGCGAAAGGAAAATGTAGTACTTGGCGATGAACCCCGCGGTCGGCGGGATCCCGGCAAGCGATAAAAGGAACAGCGCCATCAGCAAAGCATGGACGGGCGAGCGGTGGAACAGCCCGCTGAGTTCGTCGATGTCGTCGCCCGGCATCCCCTTCTGCCGCAGTGCAATCAAAACCAGGAAAGCGCCCGTGTTCATGAACGTGTAGGTGAGCAGGTATACCGAGATGCCCATGAGGCCCGTTCGATTACCGGCAATCAGGCCCAACAGCACGTAGCCCGCGTGAGAGATCGAGCTGAAAGCGAGCAGCCGCTTCAGATTAGTCTGGCTCAAAGCGGATAGGTTACCGATGGTGAGGCTCAACACAACTGCCACCGACAGCAACGGCTCCCAACTGACGCGATGCGAGTCCAGCGTGCCCATCAGTAAGCGCACCAGGAGCGCAACCGAAGCGGCCTTGGATGCCACCGACAGGTAGGCGGTCACGGGTGTCGGGGCGCCTTCGTACGCGTCGGGGGCCCACATGTGGAATGGCGCGGCGCCCACTTTGAACAGCAGCCCGACTGACGTTGTGACCAATGCCAGCAACAGCAGAGGATCGCTCGCCGGCCGTTGCGAAAGGTCAGCCGCGATTCTAGTCAGTCGAGTCGATCCGGAAAGTGCGTAAAGTAGCGAGAATCCATATGCCAGGAACCCGCTCGAGAACGCGCCGAGAAGCAGGTATTTCATGGCCGCTTCGTTGGAGCGGCGGTCCGATCGCAGAAATCCCACCAAAACGTAGAAGGTCACCGCCATCAACTCGAGCCCGATAAAGAGAGTGACCAACTCCGTTCCCGACGCAAGAAAGAACATACCGCATTGGGCCATCAGCACCAGCCCATAGAACTCGCCGTGATGCTCGCCTTCGACCTCCAAATAACGGTAAGAAATGACCGCCATCAATGCAGCGGCGGCGACAAACATCGCATTGAAGAAGATGGAAAAGCCGTCGATAACCAGGCTGTCCGAGAAGGCCCGCAGCGAGGGCAGCGATTGATCCTCGAGGAAACGGTATTGGCGGTAGAGGGCTACGCCGGCGAAAGTCTCGCCAAGCATGGCGAACAAGATCAGCCACCTCTTCTGGCGGGGTTGAGGCAGTGCGAAGAAATCAAGCAGCAGAATCGAGCACCCGAACAGCGCGAGCAATAGGGCGGGGAGAAGAGCGAAGTGATCCGAGGGCGTGTAGTATTGGCTCACCGCGAGCCCCCTGACTGGCTCGTAATGGGGGAACTCGCCAGGATAGGAACCGGCTGGCGCTCCTGAAAATACCCGGGCCGAACGCGCTCCACGATTTTCGCCACTGGCCGCTCGATCATCTCGAAGTAGGGCTTCGGGTAGAGGCCGATCCAGAGGGCCCATACGATGAGCGGTGCAAAAACGGCGAGTTCGCGCCCGCTCAAATCGGGCAAGAGGGCATTTTTCGCATTCGTGATCTCGCCGAACATGGTGCGTTGATAGAGCCACAGCAGGTAGGCCGCACCCAACACGACACCGGGAACAGCTAGCCCGGCCCAAACAGGGTTGGCCTCAAATGCGCCTTGCAAAATCGTGAACTCGCCGACAAATCCGTTTAGTAGGGGCAACCCAGCCGAGCTCAGCATCGCAAAAGCAAACACGGTGGCGAAAAGCGGCATCCTATGAGCCAACCCGCTGTACTCGCTGATCTCGCGTGTGTGTCGGCGTTCGTATGCGACGCCGACTATGAGGAAGAGCATGCCTGTCGAAATGCCATGGTTCAGCTGCTGAATCACGCTTCCGGCGATCCCATTCGGATTGAGCGAAAAAATGCCGAGCGTGCAAAAACCAAGGTGGCTCACCGACGAGTAAGCGACCAGCCGTTTCCAGTCCTGTTGCATCAGGCATACCAGTGCTCCGTAGAGAATTGCGACGATCGACAGTGCCACTAGCACCTGCACGATGGTTCGATCCACCGAAGCTTGCGGCAGAAGTGGCAAAGAGAACCTCAGGAATCCATAGGTGCCCATCTTGAGCAGTACGGCCGCTAGAATTACCGATCCTGCCGTGGGCGCCTCCGTGTGTGCATCGGGCAGCCACGTGTGAAACGGGAACATCGGTACCTTGATTGCGAAGCCGATGAACAAGGACCAGAACACCCATTGCTGCATCCAAAACGGCATCGAGAGCCGGAGCAACGCGTCGATCTCAAACGTGGGCGTGCCGAACTGTGTCCAGTGCTGGAAGTAGAGCGTCAAGATGCCGAGCAGCATCAGGACACTGCCGGCCAGGGTGTAGAGGAAGAACTTGATTGCTGCATAGAGCCTGCGCGGCCCGCCCCAGACGCCGATAAGAAAATACATCGGCACAAGCACCAACTCCCAAAACACATAGAAGAGAATGAAGTCGAGAGAGGCGAACACGCCCAACATGCCCGTCTGCAGTAGCAGGAGCATCGCGTAATACTGCTTGACGCGCTCATTCACGGCGTCCCAACTGCAGAGTGTGGCGACAACACCTGTCACGGCGGTGAGCGCCATCAACAACAGGCTGATGCCATCCACGCCGACGTAATACTGAATGCCCAGGGATGGAATCCACTCCGCCCGCTCGACAAACTGAAAGCCGCCGTTGCTCTTATCGAAACGCAACAGAAGCGGCAGTAATGCGGCGAGGCCGAGAAGCGCCGAGACATTCGCCCATATCTTGATGGCTGCCTTCTGTGCCGCGGGCAGGGCGAGCAGCACGAGTAGGCATGCCGCCGGCGTCCACAACGCCAGACTGAGCGGGCTCATACGAGCCACCGCCACCCGAGGAACAATGCGACTCCGACCACGAATACGAGCGCGTAGATCTGCACCTGTCCGGTCTGAATGAGCCGCACCGGAAATGAAAGCATCTGTGCGAGCAGGGCGGCCAGCCGCACGGCGCCGTCGATGATCCATGTGTCCCACCACATGGAGAACGAAGCGGTAAATCGCGTAAGCCACCCCCCGCCATTCACTCCGCCGTCGACGACCCGCCGGTCGAATCGGCCGAGAAGCGCGCCGCCTTTCTTCGCCAGACCATCTACAACCAAGTAGTTGTAGATTTCGTCCACATACCATTTGTTCACGAGGATCTTATGCATCGGACCGGTCAAGGCTTCAACCGGATCGGCGGTCCACCGTCTTCCATAGAGCGATTTTGCAAAGAGAATGCCTCCAATCGCAACGAACACGCTCACACCCGTGAGCAACCATTCCAGACTGGCATCGCCGTGTGCTACAACGTGGGCGCCGTTGATGGCTCGCCGATGCAGTGCGGGTTCGAGCCAATGCTCAAACGAATGGAAGGAGTCCGGAAGAAAGTTCCAAAACTTAGGCGCTCCGATCCAGCCTGCCAATATGCTTCCAGCCGCCAGAGCGGTCAAGGGCACGGTCATCGATGCGGGAGATTCATGGACGTGATGCGCCGTTTCGGCATCCATGCGCGGTTCCCCATAGAACGTCATGAACATGAGCCGCCACATGTAGAACGCGGTCAGTGCGGCGGTGATTAACCCCACGATGTATACGGCCTTCGAGCCGCCTGGGGCGCTGAAGACCTGCCACAAAATTTCATCCTTTGAAAAGAAGCCCGCTAGTCCGGGAATTCCGGCAATAGCGACCGAGCCGATGAACATGGTGCGGAAGGTCGTGGGAATCTTATCGCGCAGTGCGCCCATGCGGCGCATGTCCTGCTCGCCGGACATGGCATGAATCACGGATCCGGAACCGAGGAAGAGAAGTGCCTTGAAGAACGCATGTGTATAAAGGTGAAACACCGCCACCCAGTACGCGCCAGCTCCCGCGGCCATGAACATGTATCCAAGCTGAGACACCGTCGAATAGGCGAGCACACGCTTGATGTCGTTCTGTACCAATGCGATTGAGGCTGCCAGTATGGCCGTGAACGCTCCTATTCCCATGACGATGGCGTTCGTCTGCGGAGTCAGGGCATAGAGAGCGTTGGAACGGGCCACCATGTAGACGCCCGCGGTCACCATCGTCGCGGCATGGATCAATGCGGAAACCGGCGTCGGACCTTCCATGGCGTCAGGCAGCCAGACATGCAATGGAAACTGTGCAGATTTGCCTGTCGCCCCGATGAACAACAGCAGCGCAGCAAGGCTTAAAGCACCGAACCCAAGCGTCTCGGCGCTGAAGCCGCCACTTCCTAATACAGCGGTGACACGCGTAAACTGCAGCGATCCGGTTTCACTCAGTAGAAGAAACATGCCTAGGAGGAAGGCAGCATCTCCCACACGATTTACGATGAATGCTTTCTTGCCTGCGTCGCCAGCCGATCTCTTCTGGAAGTAAAAGCCAATGAGGAGGTAGCTGCATAGGCCGACGCCCTCCCACCCAGCGAACAGCAATACATAGTTATTCGCCAACACAAGCAGCAGCATAAAAAACACGAACAGATTCAGGTAACCAAAAAACCTGTAATAGCCGCCTTCGTGCGCCATGTAGCCGGTGGCATAAACGTGAATCAGGAAACCGATGCCGGTGATGATGAGGATCATCACCGAGCTGAGCGGGTCTAAGAGGAAGCCCCAGTCGGCGCTGAACGTGGCCAGGGAACCATCCGCGGTGTGAAAAGGCAGGCCGGCGATCCAGGTGTAGAGCACCACTTCGTGCGTCCGCTTCTCCAGCCCCGCTAGCTGGACCACCGCACCCAGCGACGCCAGGAATGACAGCAACACGGAGCCGAGGCAAACCACGTTGACCCATAGGCGCGTCGTCAGCTGCCGGCCGAAGCACAGCATGACCAATGCTCCAGCGAGCGGGAACATCGGGATGAGCCAAATGACGTTAAGGAGGTTCATCGTGTCGTTCCGGCTACCACTTCAGAAGGTCGATCTCGTCGGCCTGCACAGTTTCCTTATTGCGGAATAACGCGATCAGAATACCTAAGCCGATGGCGGCTTCGGCCACGGCGACTGTAATGACGAACACAGCAAAAATCTGTCCGTGCAAATTCTTCCAGTGGTGAGACATGGTCACTAGATTGATGTTCACGGCATTCAGGATGAGCTCGATGGACATCAGCACGATGACAATATTGCGGCGCGTCAGCACGCCGACCGTACCAATCAACAAGAGTGCCGCGCTTAGGATCAGGTAATGATTCGTCGTAATGGGATGCAACATGGCAGTCTCAAGGATTCTTTCTGGCGAGCATCACCGAACCAACGATGGCAACGAGCAGTAGCAAGCTGACAGCCTCGAACGGCAGCAAGTACTCGCGGAACAGCAGGTCGGCGAGTTGTTCGATGTTGCCGCCCGTCTGAACGGATGTAGATTGAGGCGGCTCAGGAAGTCCCAGTGTGCCGCCTTTGGTCAGCATCCACACCATCTGAGCGCAAACCAGCGCGGAAGTAACCAACCCCAACAGCCACTGGCGGTTAAACTGCTTCTGCCGCTCCGCATCGTCCAGATTCACCAGCATGATGACGAACAGGAACAGCACCATGATGCCGCCGATGTAGAGGATAATTTGGACGGCGAACAGGAACTCCGCTCTTTGCAGTAGATACAAACCGGCCACGCCTAGCAGAGAAACTACAAGTGAAAGGGCGCTATGGACTGCGCTGCGCCGCGTGATGGTGGCGATTGCGCCTCCCAATGTCAGCACGGAGAAGACATAGAAAAAGAAGGTGTCCAGCATGGCAGCGGGTCAGCTCGTGTACCGCGTTGGCTTCGGACCCTCCTCTAACGTTTGCCGGTCCCAAATCAGTCCCTCGCGCGTGTAGCTGGCGAGTTCAAAATCCTGTGTCAGTTCCAGCGCATCCACGGGACAAGCGTCCTCACAGAGCCCACAGAACATGCAACGGGAAGTGTCGTAGACGAACGTGGTCAGATCCTTTCGCTTGGTCACGGGGTTGCGCACGCTGGTGACGACGATAAGATTCTCCGGGCATGCAATGGCACACAGATCGCAGGAAATACACAGCGTTTCGCCGTTATCAGGATTGATATTCAGGCGAGGCGCGCCTCGAAAGCGCTCGGCCACCTTGGGACGTTCGATCGGGTACTGCTCGGTATAAATATGTTTGGGGTGCTGATTGCGGAAGGTTACCCAGAGGCCCTGAAGTAGGTCCAGCAATAGGATCTTCTTGAGCAGGCGAATCATCGGTCGATCTCCCCCAACACGATATCGAGCGTCCCGATAATGGCCACTACATCGGCCACCAGCGCTCCCTTCACCATCTGATCCAACGCCTGCAGGTTGATGAGCGAGGGAGGGCGCACGCGTACGCGATAAGGGTTGAGTGTTCCATCACTGACAATAAAATAACCTAGCTCTCCCTTGGGCGCCTCAATCGAGACGTACACCTCGCCAACTGGCGGCTTCAGCACTTTGGGCACCTTGGCCATGATGGGCCCTGCCGGAATCGCCGCAACCGCCTGACGGATGATGCGCAAGCTTTGCCGCATCTCTTCCATGCGCACCAGGTAACGGTCATAGGTGTCGGCATTGGTTCCCACGGGAATCTCAAAGTCGTATTGATCATAGCCGGAGTAGGGCTGTGCCTTTCGTAGATCCCATTTCACTCCAGCGGCCCGCAGGACGGGCCCCGTGACGCCGTATCGCCTGCAGTCTGTTGCATTCAAGATCCCCACTCCCACCAGCCGCTCCTTCCATATGCGGTTGTTGGTGAGCAGTTCCTCGTATTCATCTATCTTCGGTATGAACCAGTCGCAGAATGACGTGACTTCGGCTTCGAAGCCCTCGTATAATTCATACTGCAAGCCGCCAATGCGGAACGCGTGCGTTGTGAGCCGGGCGCCGCAGTAGTTTTCGAAGATCTTCAAGACCTCTTCGCGTTCACGCAGCGTGTAGAACAGCGGGGTAATCGCACCTATATCCAGGGCGTGCGTGCCGAGCCAAAACAGGTGGCTGGCAATCCGGTTCAACTCGGTGAGAATGACCCGTGCCGCCTGAGCGCGAGGCGGCGCTTCCACGCCGATCAGCCGTTCCACAGCGAGTACGTATCCGAGGCCGTTGGAAACCGCGGCAATATAGTCCATCCGATCGACGTAGGGTGCAAACATCTGGTACGTGCGGTTTTCGGCAATCTTCTCCACGCCTCGATGAAGATATCCAATGACGCACTCGGTGCCGGTCACCTTCTCGCCGTCCAGTTTGAGAATCACCCTCAACACGCCGTGCGTGGACGGGTGCTGCGGCCCCATATTGAGAACTAACTCGTTGGAATCGAGAAAAGTCTGCGCCATGGCCTATTGTCCGCTCTCAATTCCCAGATTCTCCCGCACCCAGCGGTTATCCATAGCCAGAATACTTCCATCCCTGCGCAGCGGAAAGCCTTCCCAATCCTCGGGCAATAGCAGACGCCGCAGATCGGGATGTCCCGAAAACTCAATACCGAACATGTCGAACACTTCGCGCTCCAGCCAGTTCGCCGTGGGAAAAATACCCGTAGCGGTACAGGGCCGGTCGCCGAGAGCAATGGAGCACTTCACGCGCAGCCGCTCATTGCGAGCAAAGCTATAAAGGATGTAGATAAGTTCGAATCTGGCGGGACGCGCCGGATAGTCGACAGCAGTCAGGTCCACAAGGAAATCAAATTCCCACTCGAGAAGGAGAGTCTCGAGGATTTCACGCACGGCGCTTGCTTCGACCACCAGAACCTTTTGCCCCACATACATGGCAAATCGCTCGATCCTGGCCCCAAATCGCTGCGCCAGCGCACTCGTTAACTCATCTTCCCAGGGTTCGGCAGCAATTTCGGCCGGCGGCTTAGCTGCCGCATGTGCCGTTGGTTTGGTTGGCGCGGCTTTCGGAACGTCGGCTGGAACGGAATCGGTAGGTTCTTGCGGTGCAGGATTCTCAGGATCCGCCATTTATGGTGCCCACAATTAGCACGTGCAAACCCGCGTGTCAACGATACGTCAGTGAATGGCTATAGTGAGGCTACAAGAAACCTTCGCGCTCGAGGTATTCCATAACCTCTCTTGCGTTGTCGATTGCCGTTGCCTTTATCGTCTCCAAGCGCAAGTTGGCGCGTTCGGGGATTTCATAGGGGTCGTCCACGCCGGTAAATCCGGTGATGGCGCCTGCCCGCGCCTGGGCATAAAATCCCTTCACATCGCGCGTTTCGCAAACTTCAGCCGGCGTCGCGACATGGATGAGGATGAATTGTCCTTCGCCCATCATGGCACGCACTCTTTCGCGGGTTTCTTCATAGGGACTGACGGCAGCGCATATCGCCACGCCCTGGTGCCGCACGATCTCCGAGGCGACCCAGCCGATGCGCAGAATGTTTGTATCGCGATCCTCCCGGCTAAAGCCCAAACCCTTCGAAAGGTGTGTCCGTACCACGTCGCCATCGAGAAATGTGAACCGCCGCCCGCGCTCCTCCAGAATCGTCGCCATTTCGGCGGCAACAGTCGATTTGCCTGACGAAGGTAGTCCTGTAAACCAAAGGCAGAATCCTTGTGCGGATCTTGGCGGTTGTTCGCCGTTCCGGATTGCCGCCACCTCAGCCAACAGCGCCGCGCCTCCAGGGGAAACGCGGTGAATGGCACCGTAGTTTCCAAGCGCCTCGAACAGCAGCGCTTCGTTCGCGGCCGGCAGGATTACAACATGGCCGTTCACGGTGGCGGCCGCGGCCTGCGCCGCCCGCACCCGAGCTGAGAGGCTCACTTGAGCGGGCAGGTGCGAAGCGACGAACAGTACGATGGGCAATGACGATTCCCGCGCGAGCGCTTCCGCCTGTTCGGCCTCTTCACGGGTTGGCCAGGTTTGCGGAACCCACGCAACGCAGCTCCCGTAGCGGTCAAGCGCTTCGGCAGGGGTCATGCGGAGCGCATCGAATCCCCTCCAGCGAGGCCGGCGGATTACCTCTATACTCCCTTGGAGCGCGAAGGCGTCGTTGATGGGTTCACAGGCACTCACTGTCAGCACCGCGAGCCGTTCGTTGAATCCATCCCGAAGCGCGACACGCGTACCCCGACGAAATTCCTGTTCGCTCACAAGCGGGATTTCGGCATCGAAGCCCGCTCGTGGCGCAAGCGCTCCAATGGCAATGAGTTCAAAATCGCAGGCCTGAGCTTCCCTGAGTTGAATCGCTTCCAGACCGGCGGCTTCTTTGGCAAGTTCAGTGGGGGACAAACCTCTATCTTCCCAATTTGCGCTTGATGTCGGGGAGAAACTCGCGGAGCAAGGTCCAACCAACGTGCCAGCCAAGCTGCTGTCCACTGCGCCGGAGGACGTCGATTTTTTCGTCGTCGCCGGGCGGCATCCAGTGGTTGGTGATTATATTGGCGCCAGCAATGCCCGCGAAACGGGAGAATGCTGGAACGCGGTGTCCCTGAGAGTCGTAGTGATAAAAAGACGCACGTAGCGCGTATTTGAACCGGACGCCGAATCCGCCGTGACCGAGGCGCCGGTAGCGCGGATCGGTACCCAGCGCCATCCCGACGCCAAAGTCGATTCCGTTGCCCACGACACTGCGAGACATTCTCATTCCGAAGCGTTGGACGAAGCCTTCCCAATCCTTGCCCCAGGCTTCCGGGCGTCCGCGCCAAGTCTGGAAACCACTGCTGGCGAGGCCAAGCCCGATCGATCCTGGCCCAAACGAGCGGTGCAACGCATACTTCGCCCGTTCGCCGGTCGTTAACGGTGCGATCGCTGTCGGGAGAGTACTGTTTGGAGTTGTGGTCTGGGCAGGTGCGGGAGGAGGTGCAGGTGGCTGAGTCTGCCCCCAGCCAATAGTAGCGCAGAGAAAAACAACGGCAACTCTCGCGCCGAATTGGCTACTCAACTTCACCCGGCCAGTCTAGCATCCAGTTTAAATCGGCTCTCGATGGGCAGCCCCTATAATGGTGAGTTCCTCATGGACCTCGATTGGTTCCCTTTCTGGCTTAGCTTGCGCGTGGCCGCGATCTCCACAATGCTGTCCACCGCCGTGGGCCTTTGGTTGGCGTATCTTCTGGCTAACCGCTCGTTCCGCGGCAAAGAAACCCTGGACGCGGCGATAACGCTTCCACTCGTCCTTCCGCCGACCGTACTTGGTTACTACTTGCTCGTGGTCATCGGGCGCGAGAGTTGGTTTGGCCGCGCGTGGGAAGCCCTACTGGGTGGGCCTCTCGTATTCACTTGGGAAGCCGCGGTGCTGGCGGCGATCCTGCACTCGGCTCCGCTGCTCATCAAGTCTGCGCGTGCGGCGCTGGAGAGCGTGGATCACGACTACGAACGCGCTGCCCGTACGCTTGGCGCATCGGAATGGCGCCTGTTCTGGCAAGTTACTCTGCCGCTGGCCCGGCGTTCGATCCTCGCCGCTGTCGCCCTTGCCTTTGCCCGCTCGTTGGGCGACTTTGGGGTAACCATCATGGTGGCCGGGAACATCCCCGGACGGACGCAGACAGTCGCCGTCGCTATCTACGACGCCGTGGAGTCCGGAAATGGGCAGTTGGCTCGCGCTCTTGTTTTGGCAGTTTCCATCTTGGCGCTGTTCATCCTTTGGCTGGCCAACAGGCTTCAGCCAAAGCAGGTTGCCCGATGATCCAGGCGCGCATCAAGAAACATTTCCCGCAGGCGCGCGGATCGGCTCCCTTCGTTCTTGACGTGGAGTTCAATGCTGAATCGGGGGTTACCGTTCTGTTTGGGCCGAGCGGGGCGGGGAAGACACTTACTCTCGATGCCATCGCTGGTTTCCTTAGGCCCGATAACGGCCGCATTCTGCTCGACGACATGCTGCTGTTTGACGGTGCGAGCGGTATTTGCCTCAATCCTCAATCGCGGCACTGCGGATACGTCTTCCAAAACTACGCCTTGTTTCCGCACATGAATCTGCGCGAGAACCTCGCCTTCGCCGCCGAGCGCCTGCCGCGCCTCGAACGCCATCGCAAGGTGCAGGAGATGATCGCGCGCTTTCGACTCGATGAGGTCGCCTCGCGCGCTCCCCATGAGTTGAGCGGCGGCCAGCGCCAACGCGGCTCGATAGCCCGAGCATTGCTCGCCGCGCCTCGCCTGTTGCTGCTGGACGAGCCTGCGCGCGGACTCGACGCCCCACTCCGAGCGGGCTTGTACGACGTCATCCGCGAAGTGCGCGCTGGTTTCCAGGTTCCCATTGTCCTCGTCACGCACGATTTGGAGGAGTGCTTCGCCCTCGGTGACGTTATGCACGTTCTAAACGAAGGGCGAATTGTACAAAGCGGTACGCCAGAGAGCATCGTAGAGCGGCCCACCTCTTTGGAAGTGGCGCGTCTGCTTGGCCTATACGACCTTTTTGAAGCCGAAATACGTACGCTCGACCCCGGTACGAACTCGAGTTACCTCCGGTTTGGTGACTTTGATTTGAAAGCCTCCTATCTGCCCGGCAAGTTTAAGGGCGATCGCGTCTGGATCTACGTTCTTCCCGAACGCGTGCGCGCCGTGCCGCGTAACGGGCATCGTCCGGCTTCAAACCAGATTCCAGCGACTGTCGAACGCATAATCGAACGCCCGCACGCCATCAGGCTGGAATTTTCCAATGGGCTGCGCGCCGATGTTGCGCGCGAGTCGTTCTCGGGATGGGCGGGAACACGCGAGTGGTTGATCGAATATCCGCCTTCGGAATTGCGGGCGCTCTGACCCACGCCTTACCATAGTGGCAGCCATGCTCTCGTTGGATGAATATGTCGAGTTGGCCGCGAAGGCCCATGGTCACATCTGCGCAGGCCAGATTCTGGGCTTGCGTATGGCCATGTATGGCTTGGAGTTGCTGGGGATCGACGATCCGATCGGTAAGCATCGAAAACGCCTTGTAACGTTCGTTGAAATCGACCGCTGCGCCACCGACGCGATTGGAGTGGTTACCGGGTGCCGCCTCGGCAAGCGTGCGCTAAAGTTCCGCGACTGGGGCAAGATGGCGGCTACATTTTGCGATCTTGAAAGCGGCCGCGCGGTGCGTGTTGTGGCACGGGAGTCCTCCAAACAAAGAGCGCAGGAAATGTTTCCGGAGATCGCGGCCAAAGGGGAGCAGCAGTTGCGGGCCTATCGTGCTCTGCCGCCGGAAGAGCTATGCGCCATCGAATGGGTTAAGGTGCGAATCGGTCCAGAAGACTTGCCTGGTTACAAAGCTCCGCGCACCGTCTGCGATACCTGCGGCGAGGGGATCAATTTTCACCGCGAGGTCTTAACGGATGGCCGTACATTGTGCAGGGCCTGCGCCGGCGAGCGGTATTGGGAGCCGGTCGTCCCATGATTCGTTACTACATCACCGACCGCCAATCGGCCGGTGGCCCTGACGCCCTTATCGACATCATCCGGCGGCGTATGGCCGAGGGGATCGAGTTCCTGCAGGTACGCGAAAAGGACCTGTCCACGCGCGCCTTGACGCAACTACTGGAGCGGATCTTCGCCATCCCCAATCCGCAAGGCACGCGCGTCCTGGTAAACGGCCGCACCGATGTCGCCATTGCCTGCGGTGCGGATGGTGTGCATTTGCCCGCGCGGTCCATCTCCCCCGCCCGCATTCGCACCATCGCGCCGGAAGGCTTTTTGATCGGCGTGTCGTGCCATACTGCAGCCGAGCTGGTTACCGCCGAGGATCAGGGCGCTGATTTTGCTGTATTCGGCCCGGTCTTTATTTCACCAAGCAAACCAATTGCGGGCGAGCCCAAGGGACTCGGACAGTTGCGTGAGGCCGCCTCCCGGGTTCGTATCCCGGTCCTGGCGCTGGGCGGCGTTACACCGCGGCTAGCGCCTGCCTGCGTCGAGGCCGGCGCGGCTGGCGTAGCCGGCATCTCCATGTTTCAGTATTAACTCCGGGGCGAGCCCTCGCGAATTCTGCGGGCAAGAAATGCCTCACCGGCGAAGTCCTCGACTTCCTTGTTCAACGCCGCCTTCCATTCTTGGCGGGTCGTGGCTTCTAAATGCTCCAATACCTTCACGCGCCGCTCGGTCTCGATCAGTTTCACCCTCCGGTTGGCGGCCGCCACCTCGGCCCGCCTGCGGTGTAAATCCACCTCGGCCGCCATTCTCCCGAGATATTTGCGGTAGTCGTCGAGACCCATCAATTGCGTGCCATCCAGCGGTTCGCTCTCGCTGCGGCCCAACAAGTCGCGCGTGGTGGATTCCGCCTCGCGCCGGATCTCATGCCCAATTTCTTCGATACGCGCGATCTCACCAAGTGCCTTCTCCATCTTGGCCCGCTCCAAATCCCGTTGCAGCCTGCGAAAGCTGAGAACGCGCTCCAGCGGAAAGTGGAATTTTTTCATCCGCCCAGCTCCTTCATGCGCTTGAGCGTGTCATCGAGTGGCGTAAATTCCTCCGGCGGCTGGCGAAGGAACTCGCTTACCTTCGGCTTCATCTCGATCGCCTGGTCCAACTGCGGATTCGATCCTGAGACATAGGCTCCCAGATTGATGAGGTCCTCCGAGCGGTCGTACGTCGCCATCGACTGCCGGATCCGCTGCGCCGCCTGCTTCTGCTCGGGTGTCGAGATCGCGCTCGCCAACCGGCTCACCGACTGCAGTACGTCGATCGCCGGGTAGTGCCCGGCCTGACCGAGCTCGCGCGACAGGATGATGTGGCCGTCGAGAATGCCGCGCACGGCGTCTGCGATAGGTTCGTTGAAATCGTCTCCTTCCACGAGCACGGTGAACAGGCCCGTGATCGAGCCGTGCCGAAACTTCCCGGCGCGCTCGAAGATTTTAGGCATCAGGTTGAATACCGACGGCGTGTATCCCTTTTGAGAGGGCGGCTCGCCGGCTGCCAGTCCAATTTCACGTTGCGCCATCGCCATGCGTGTCACCGAATCCATAATAAGTAAGACGTCCTTGCCCTCATCGCGGAAGTACTCGGCGACAGCCAACGCCAGATAGCAGGCGCGGATGCGCAGCGGCGCCGGACGATCCGAAGTCGCGCACACGACAACCGAGCGCTTGAGTCCTTCTCCGCCCAACTCGTGATCGAGGAAGCCACGTACCTCACGGTTGCGTTCTCCCACGAGTGCGATGACGCTGACGTCGGCCGAGTTGTGACGGGCCATGGCGCCGAGCAAAGTGCTCTTCCCCACACCCGAGCCGCCGAAGATCCCTACCCTCTGTCCCTTGCCGACCGGCAATAGCGAGTCGATCGCCCGTACGCCGGTCACGAGAGCCTCGTCGATATGTTCGCGCTCCAGTGGACCGGGTGGCGCCGTATAGAGGTTGCGGTGATCCGGCATTTCCGGCAGCGGCCTTCCATCGAGGGACTGTCCAAATCCGTCGAGCACACGTCCGAGCAGTTCCGGTCCGACTCGCACTTGCGCCGCTTCCCGGCGGGTGACGATCGAGTCCCCCACCTCAAGCCCATCGATCTCCTCCAGCGGCATGCAGAGCACACGACCGTCGCGAAATCCCATTACCTGTGCGCGGATGGCATGCCCTTGACGAGTCGAGATCTCGCAGAAATCGCCGATGGCGGCCGGCGGGCCGTCGCTCTCGACGAGCAATCCAACCATCTGGGCGATACGTCCGCTTTGCCGCCAGAACTCGCCGGAATCGAGGTATCGCTGATAGGGGGTCAGATCCCAATAAGAAGAACGCGAACTCATGGGTTCTGCCTCCGCACCAGATCAGTGAATCCACGATCGATTTCGCGCAGTTGCGTCTCTACCGAGGCGTCCACGGATCCGCGTGCTGTATCGAATACGATTGAGCCACGTTCCAGCGATGGGTCTCTTTCCAAGCGCAACTGAACCGGTGTCTGCCACTCGCCAACGTGCTTTTCCATAAAAGGCGCATCGGCTGGATGTACGCGAAGCCGGTGCACCTCCCGCGCGTCCATCCGATCCAGCACGGCCCGCACAATTCCGCCTAAGGCCTCCGGGTCCACGGACAACTCGCGGTGCAACACCCGGCGTGCAACCGCTACGGCCAAGTGCACCAGGTCCTCCTCCAGCCGCCGCCGCATCTTCCGCCGTTCGGAGATGAGCTCTTCGATTGCCCGAACACTACGCGCGGCGATGAGCTCGATCTGTCTGGCCGCCATTTCTGCCGCAGCTGCCTCGCCCTCTTTTATTCCTGCCTGACGTGCCTGTTGCGACAGTTGAGGAAGCTGTTGCTCCAACTCGGCGATACGCGCCCGTAAACCGGGAGCCTCATATAACGCGTTCGCGGCGTTTTCGGGAAGCGGCGCTTTCGGCGGGCCAGTGGATACTGTGGCCTCGCCCACCCGGCGCCACACTAGCGGTTGAAGTTCGGACTCTCCTTTTGGCCCAAGAATCCTAGAGGACATACTGCTCACCCACCGTTCCCTTGAGGCTGATGACTCCCTCACCTTCCAGTTGACGCACCACGGCGATGATCTGCTGCTGCGAAGCTTCCACCTCTTTGATCTTGACCGGACCCATGGCGTCCATGTCTTCACGCAGCATCTCGGCCCCTCTCTGCGACATGCAGTCCATGAACTTTTGCCGCAGTTGGTCGCTGGTGCCTTTTAGCGCAACGGTGAGCAGCTTACGATCCACTCGCGAGAGAACTTCCTTCAGTCCCGCCGAGTCGATCAGCAGCAGGTCCTCAAAGACAAACATCAGATGGCGAACGGTTTCTACGAGCGGCGAATCCGATTTCTCCATCTCCTCGAGAATTTCTTTGCTGGTACCTGAATCCAACCGGTTGAACAGTTCAGCGACGGCGCGCACACCACCATAGCTTTCGCGGCTGAACTCGCCCAGTGCCTTTAGTTTCTGTCCAATGATGCCCGCGATGCGCGTGATTACTTCAGGCGAGATGCGTTCGAGATGTGCCATACGCAGCGAAACGTCCGGCCGGATCTCGCCCGGCAAGCTCGCCAATAGTGCAGCCGCCTGTGACGGATTCAGGTGGGACAGGATCAACGCGATGGTTTGTGGGTGCTCTTTATGAATGAACTTGGCCAACTGCTGCGGATCGGCCTTTTGCAGAGCATCGAAGCTGGCCGAATCGCTGCCCAACGCCTTCATCAGCCGGTCCAGCAGTTTCTTCGCGTGCTCCGGCCCGTATGCGGAAATCAGAACCTTCTTCGCATATTCCACGCCCCCCTTGAGCACATAATCGTGCGCAAGCGTCATCTGGTATCCCTCTTCCAGAATCGCGTCTACGATCTCGGGCGTGATAGGAGGCAGCCGCGCAATCTCGCGGGTCAATAGCGAAGCTTCCTCCTCTTCCAATTGGCTCAGGATGAGGGCGGCTACTTCCTCGCCCATGACGACAGTCAAGACAGCAGCCTTTTTCAGGCCCGGCATCAGTGCGGTAGGCTTTTCGCTATTCGTGATCATCGGAGCTGCCTAGTTGGCGGCGTCGCTCATCCACGTGCGGATGATGTGGGCGAACGCCACCGGGTCCTTCTTTACCTGCTCGATCATGTGCTTGGCCAGGACCTCCGACTTCTTCGTCGTCGATTCCGGAAGTCTTAGGCCGGAGAGAATCTCCTGTTCCTGCTTCTCTTTGAGTGCGCGGTTCTCCTGGATCTGTGATTCGATCTTCTTCTCGATCGACTCTCCGGGGGGCTTCTGGCGGCCTTGAGCCCCGCCGATCGCCTTGACCTCCTCGACGGAGACGTCCCCACTCCTTGCCTGCCCGCGGCGCCTTTTCAGGAACCAGAAAACGCCCCCTCCGAGTAACACAGCGAGCAACATTCCTCCGGTGATGCTCGCCACGAGCATTGGGTTAGTCCTCCCCCAATCGATGAGGAAGCCCACCGCTGGAAGGGAGCCTTGAGGCGCGGACGGCACGGGCGTGGGAGGCGGTTCCAACGTGAGTGTCGATTCAAATGGCAGAGCTTCCACGATCAGTTGATCGCCGCGCTCCGGTTGCAGCCCCACGATACCTGCAATCAGGTCGCGGGTAGTTTTCAATCTTTCCGGTGACGGCGGCTCAACGATGCGGCGGCTCCCAGGCCCCGTGCCCTCGAACCGGACATTGTGATCCAGCAGGACGGAAACGGATACTCGACGCACCTGTCCTTGTGGAGTCCGGGTCTTTTTGATCATCCGGCTGGACTGGTAGGCGATGTTCTCGGTACGGCGCGTCAGGCCTGATCCGGACGACCCGGGCCGCGAGGAAGGGCGGGGCAGATTGGACGCCGTCCCTGGCACGCCTGCCGCCTGGTTGGCCCCGGCGATGTCCTCCGTACGTTGCGAGGTCGCCATCACCGAGCGCGCCGGATCGAAGGCCTCTTCGCTTTGCTC
>DASRHX010000015.1:0-6521 GCA_035650295.1 Bryobacteraceae bacterium
ACGGGCGAGGCGGGATGCTCCAGCAATACCGTGAAGACACACGCGGAGATCATGAAGACGCCGAGGGCGGCGGCTTCGATCCAATATTCGGGCCAATGCGGCCTGTCGACTCCTGGTCGTTTCATTCACCGCTGGAATCGCGCACGGCGGTGTCAATATTCCCGGAATAAACAGCGGCCAAGAAAGGATTTCAGACGCGATGGCAAGCGCGGATCTACTCGCAAACGAACGCCAAAAAGCCCTGATTCGGATGAACATCGGATGGCTGCGGCAGGCCTTGGACCTGTTGGTCGTGATCGGAGAGGAAGACTTCGCTACGACTCCGAAGGGAATGGCTCCGCACCGTGTTAGTGGCCATTTCCGCCACATTGTCGAGTTCTACGAATGCTTCCTCGACGGGCTGGCTTGCTCGCATGTCGACTACGACTCTCGGCAGCGCGACCCCTCGATTGAACGCAGCAGGCAGGCGGCGATGGCGAGGATTCGCACCTTGATTGCGCGGCTGGAAACCGCACCGGCGTTGCTGGGCGACGCAATCTTGTTCGTACGCGTCGAAGATGCTGAGGCTCTCGGATTGCGCGATCCGTTCTTGATGTCGTCGGTCGCCCGCGAGCTAATGACGCTCAGCAGCCACACGATTCATCACTTTGCCTTGATCGCTATGGCGCTACGTGGCCATGGCGTGTCGGTCGACGCAAACTTCGGCGTCGCCCCTTCAACGCTGTCATATCAGGCGCGGCGCGCGTCGGGCGCCGAGGCGGCGTAATGTGTACCGCAAGCTGGGTTCACCGAGACGATGGTTTTCAGCTTCTCTTCAACCGCGACGAGAAGCGGACCCGGCTTCGTGCCGATCCGCCGCGTATCGAAACGCGGGATGGTGTGCTGACGATTGCGCCTGTTGATGGCGATTACGGCGGGGCTTGGATCAGCGTAAACGAACGCGGCCTCGCGTTGTGTTTGCTGAATGCCTCGTATGGGCCGCGCGGTCTTCGCAGCCGCGGTCTGTTGTTGAGCGAGCTCGCGGGCTCGCGAACGGCGGATGAGGTGATTGAGAGATTGGCGGGGGCGGATCTCGGCAGCTATGCGGCGCTCACGATGGTCGCGCTGCAGCCGGGCAGGAAGGCGGCGATTGTGGAGTGGGACGGCTTGGCGGCGAACATGCTCGACGATGGCGACGCGCAGGTGCCGCTGGCTTCGTCGTCGTTTGATGCAGTGGGCGTTCGCCTGAAACGCCGCGAAGAATTCGCTCGCATCACGGGCGGGATTTGCGCCGATGAGGCGCGCCTGTTCCAGTTTCACGAGAGCCACGCGCGAGGCGCCGATGCTTACTCGCCTTGCATGCATCGCGCCGACGCAGAGACGGTGAGCTTCAGTTGGGTGAAAGTTTCGCCGCTCGAAGTGAGTTTCTTCTATACGCCGGCCGCACCGTGCCAGTGGGTTTCTGGGCGCACGGTTGCGATTCCACGGGTTCGCTAGGAGGCAGGGTGCTTCCCCAATTCATTCTCATCGCGCTGGCGACACTGGTCAGCGAAGACCTGACGTGTGTCGCGACGGGTCTACTGATTGCGCAAGGCCGCATCGGATTTGTGGAAGGAACGGCGGCGTGCGTCGCCGGAATCTGTCTGGGCGACCTGGCGCTGTTTGCGGCGGGGCGATTCATCGGAAGGCCGGTGCTGCGCTGGCAGCCGCTGGCACGCGTGATCTCCGAGGATCGCATCGAGCGAGGAACGCGTTGGCTGGCAGAGCGCGGGTTGAGCGTGATCTTCCTCAGCCGCTTCATGCCGGGCCTGCGGCTGCCCACTTACTTCGCCGCTGGGCTGCTACGCACGCGCACCGCGACGTTTGCGCTCTACTTCTTCCTCGCCTCCGCCATCTGGACGCCGCTGCTGGTGGGCGGGACGGTGCTTAGCCGCAACTTCGCGAGTTATGGCGTTGTACTGCCGATCGCTTTCGGTCTGGTGCGCATTGCTCCGAACGCCTGGAAGCGAGCTCTTCGTTGGGAGTTCTGGCCGATGTGGGCGGCGTATCTTCCGGTGGTTCCGTACTTCCTCTATCTGTGTGCACGGCACCGCTCGTTCGCTGTGTTTACCGCGGCGAATCCCGGGATCTTCTCAGGCGGACTTGTTGGCGAATCGAAATCGGCGATCCTCAGCAGGTTGCCAGCCGCGGCGGAGTTTGTACTGATCCCAAGATCGCTGCCGCTGGAGGAAAAGGTGGAGCTCGCGTCGCGATTCGCGTTCCCCATGGTGCTCAAGCCTGACCAGGGTGAGCGCGGCGTCGGCGTGGCGATCGTGCGAACCGAAACCGAGCGCAACGAGTATCTGCGTGTCGCCAAGCAGGACATCGTCGCGCAGCGCTACGTGAGCGGAGTGGAGTTCGGTGTCTTCTACTGCCGCTTCCCGGACGAAGCGCACGGGCGCATTCTCTCGATCACGGAAAAGCGATTCCCGGTGCTCATTGGCGATGGGCGGAGCCGATTGAGCGAACTCGTGCAGCGCGACGAGCGAGCTGCCTGCATGGCTGATACGTATGCGAAGCTGTCGCGGCGCGCCATGAGCGATGTCCCGGAGGCGGGTGAGCGGGTGCAGCTTGTGGAGATTGGCTCGCACTGCCGGGGTTCGATCTTCCTGAACGGCGCTCATCTGAACACTCCTGCGCTGGAGGCCGAGATTGGCCGCATCGCGAGGGCGCACGATGGCTTCTACTTCGGCCGATTCGATCTGCGTGCACCGAGTGTTGAAGACTTTCGCCAGGGAATCGGCTTGCAGGTACTCGAGTTGAACGGTGTGGCGGCCGAAGCGACACACATCTACGATCCGTCGGTGAGCGTGTGGGAAGCCTATCGGATAATGTTCCGTCACTGGCGGCTGGCGTTTGCTATTGGCCGGCGGAATGTGGAGCTGGGTGCCCAGTCAATGACGCTCGGGGAACTGGTGAGGCTCGTCTGGAAACGCCGCCGATAGCGGCAAGCGAAACCATTGTCACAGCGACCGAACCGGCGAAAATGACCGCCTCCGCGTTGTGCAAGTGTTCTCCTTCCTGAAACGCGATCAGGCGCTTCAGGCCAACGCCCGCCACGCCGGGCCCAAGGAACAAAGGCAGATGCGCGTAGCTCCAAACGTGGAAGCGCCGCACCTGTTCGGGCGTGTGCACATGGCGCTCGCCCGCGCCCTCGAAGTACAACCAGCGCAGGAAAAAGACGAGTGCCATACCGCCAAATGCAGTGGAGGCCGCCGGCAGCGACCAGTACTCTTGCGAGCTGATGCCGCGCATCACTTCGGCAACGAACTCGCCGAGCAGAATGATGGTCAACAGGCCGTAGCGTTCGGAGTAATACTCATCGTGGTGAGCGTGCGAGTTTCTGGAATGTGGCGGGCGTGCAAGTATTGAAAGTCCAGCACGAGCCGCATGCCCGCATAGGCCGCGCCGAATACGGAGGAACGGCTGTCCAGAGCATCGCGCAGATTGGCGGCCATGACGGCGGCGATGAAGCCTTGCACGAGGGTGAAGAGTTTTTGCACGAGGTCGTCGGAGTGGAAGCGCGTGGTGAAGGTGGTGTGGCCGCTCCAGGCCGACCAAATGAGGACGAATAGGAAGCAGTAACGCAGCACGCCGTCGAGCGTGTAGCTGGCGCTCAACGGCTTGCCGACTTCGGAGACGGCGGCCACGAAGATGAGGTCGAAGAAGAGCTCGTTCCAGGTGGCGCGCCGCGGGATGTGCGGACCGGCCGGCCAGAGTCGCGTGGGTTGAATCAACTGCCGGAGATCCGGAATGTGCATGGTGCTACTGAATGGCGGCGAGGGCCGAAAGTATTTCCTTGGCAGGGGCGCGTCCGCCGTGCGTGGTGCTCACTTTTGCGTAGACGATTTTGCCGGTCTTGTCGAGGACGAAGGTGGAGGGGTAGGAAGTCTCCTTCGGCGCATCCCAGCGCAGGCCGTAGAGATTGGTGAAGGTGAAATCGGGGTCGAGGAGCATTTCGAAGTGCGCGGGGAGGTCTTTGCCGGCGGCGAACTCTTCGGCCTTGGTTTGCACGATGTCCGCGGGGCCGGGGTAGACGAACAGGACGCGGGCCTTTGCGTTGGAGAATGCCGGGGCGTTATCGACGAGTTCCTTCACCTGGCGTGTGCAGAGCGGGCATTGATAGCCGGGGAAGCCGCGCAGAACGACGAGGACGATGGGGCCTTTCGCTGTTTCGTCGGCGAGGCGTACGGGTGTGCCCTTCAGATTCTTGAGTGTGAAGTCAGGGGCTTGCGTGCCGGTGGTTGGGCCGAGCGCCAACACGGGCAGCGCGGCGGATAGAAAGAGTGCGAGTTTCATCGCCCCTATAGGACGTGGGGCGGCGGCTTTATTCCCAGCGCAGGAATTCTCCGCGATGCATCACCGCGACGGCGGTCGAGCAGAGGAAGACGACGATGGCGAGGGCGAAGAGTTCGCCGTGGTCGTCGACGGCGGGAAGCGCGATGCCGAGTTTGGTGAGATGACTGGCGATGGCTCCGGTGATGACGCCGAGCGAGAGCAGCGCGCCGTAGACGGCCGTGCGCGGCACGAGGAGCAGGATGGAGGCGATGAGTTCGGCGACGCCCGACCCGATGCGGCCCCAGGGTTCGAGGCCAAGCGTGGAGAAGATGTAGACGGACTCACGCGCTCCGGTGAACTTGAAGTACAAGGTTTGCAGAAGAATCGCCGCGGCGATGCCACGCAGAATCCAGCTGGCGATGATGAACGCTTTCGTGTGTTCCATGGGGGGCCTCCTGAGGGGGGTGAGTTCTTGATGTGAGAGATTGTGCCGCGAGAAATTGTTGGGCCTCTTCGCGGCCGAGGTAGCGGTCGAGAAGTTTGCGCTCGGTGCGCGTAAGGTCCACGACGATCAAGCCATCCAGGGCGTTGGAAAATTCCGGATCGACATTAAATCCGAGGAGTTTTCCGCCCAGGCGGAGGTATTGGCGCAGGAGGACGGGGACGCCTGCGTGGTTGGGTTCGATGTCGGAGACGAGGTCGGAGAGTTCGTCGATGTTTTGGCAGAGAGCTTCGGTGCACGGGGGCGGCGGGGCGTTGCGGGCGGTGACAAGGTGCGTCCACGAGGGGATGGAGGCGCTCTTTTCGAGAAAGGAGATCATCAGCTCACGCGAGAGGGATTGGTATTGGTTGCTGATGCTGACGGGGCCGAATAAGCGCTTGTAGCGTGGGTTAGCGGCGACGAACTTGCCGATGGCTTTCCAGAGCAGGAGCAGCGGCGCGAAGCTCTTCTGGTATTCCTGGCGGATGAAGGAGCGGCCGAGTTCGAGCGCGGGACCGAGGGTGCTGAGGAAGCGCTGGTCGAATTTGAAGAGCGTGGAGGTGTAGAGGGTGTCGAGGCCGGTGCGGTCGGTTCCGGCGAGGCGGTAGGCTCCGGCGATTTCGCGGCGGGCGGCGTTCCACACGAAGAGATGGAGGTAGTGAGAGTCGAAGCGGTCGAGGTCGCGCGGGCGTCCAGTGCCTTCGCCTGCGGCGCGGAACGTGATTTCGCGCAGGCGGCCGATTTCGTCCAGCAGGCGCGGCATCTCGCCAGCCTGGGCGAGGTAGACACTGAGGTCACCAGAATCGATGAACCTGCGATGAACGTGAAGCGAGGCCACCTCCGTGGCGAGTTCATCGGAGGTGGGGCCGTCTGGAATCGGTTGGGCCGCCTGCCGAGACCGCTGGCCGGGTAGCGGCATTCGCGTCCGCGGTTTGAACTCGTTGCGGTTGGCGAGCAGATAGGTACGCCAACGCAGGTAGCGCATGCGCTCGTCGTCTGTGGGGATGGCGAGCACACGGCTGGCTTCGATCGGCTTGCCGATGCGGACATCGACGCGCGCGCGTTTCTTGTTCCAGAGTTCGCGCGCAAGCAAGGCCGTGCGGAACCCGGAATGGAGCAGGCCCGCGGCCTGAAAGGCGAAACTGTTGCTGCCACTGACATGGACCGGAACGATCACCGGCGAGCATTTGCGGCGGGCGGCCATGGTGAGAGCGCGCGCCAATCCGGTGTGCCATCGCGGATCGGTGACCTGCCATTGGTCAACCTGGAAGTGCGCTACTTCACCGGCGGGGAACACCACCGCGATGCCGCCTTGCTGGAGATGGTCGAGCATCTCGCGAACGGCCTTGTGGTTACAGCGGGCCGCTGCCTTCCTGGTAAAGGGATCGACGGAGATGATGAGATCACGAAGCTCCGGAATATGGGCCAGAGCCTCATTGGCAAGGAACCGGACGTCGGGCCGAATGCGCCGTAGGATTGTGGCCAGCACGGCGCCATCGAGAATGCCAGAGGGATGATTGGCGACAACAAGCGCCGGGCCGGTGCGGGGGACACGGTCGAGGTCGGATTCGGTCGCGCGCCAGGTGACTTCGAGATGAGTAAGGAGGCGCTCTTCAATCGGCCGTGCGGTGCTCATCGATTGCAGTGCTTGATAGGTGCGCGCGGCTTCTTCGAGGCCGAGGAAGCGCGCGGCTGCGTGAGCGAGGGGCGCGGGGAGCGAGGCGGGAAGGAGGCTGGATAGAAG
>DASRHX010000016.1:0-13955 GCA_035650295.1 Bryobacteraceae bacterium
GCGAGCCTTCGGCGAGCATTCCGTATCTGAAACGCGCACTGGCAACCGCCCGGGAGTTGAAGCGCAGTAATGACGCCGCCATATGGGCTGGGAGCCTGGCTTCGGCGTACACGCTGCTCTCGGACTGGGATTCCGCCGAGCAATTCAATGGCGAGGCGACTCGCATAAAGACCGAAGCTGGCGCGACCACTCTCGTTTACAACACTGTCAACTCGGCACGTATCGCGATGGGCCGAGGCAGCCACAATGCCGCGATTCACCTCTACCAAACGGCGATCAAAGCCGCGCCCGAAGACCCTTCCGTCCTGTGGGATTCGCACGCGGGCTTGGGCGCAGTCTACATAGTGATGGGAGACAAGCGGGCGGCGGGGAAGCACTTCGAAGCCGCGCTCGCCGTCATTGAAAAGACACGAGCGCAACTGCTGCGCACGGACAGTAAGGTAACGCTGCTCAGTCGCCTTATTCATTTCTATTGGGACTACGTCGAATTACTGGTCGACAACGGGCAACCGGAGCGTGCGCTCACCGTCGCCAATTCGAGCCGCACTCAGTTGTTGGGAGCGGCGGGGGCCGGCGCGGAGGCACGCACCGCACCGGAAAAGCTTCGTCTCGCCGCGCGGCGATCCAACGCCATATTCCTTTCGTACTGGCTGGCGCCAAAGCGCGCCTACGTTTGGGTGGTGACAGCGAACGGGATTATATGTCTCCCGCTAAGCGCTCCCGCCGCCGACATCGCGCGGATGGCCAACGAATACAGGTGGGCCGTGGAGGAGTCGCTCGCCGACCCGATGCGTTCCCGGCAGCAGGCCGGTGCCCGGCTGTACGAAGTGCTGATCGCGCCGGTGCGGAGATGGATCCCAGCGGGCACGCGCGTGGTCGTCGTTCCAGACGGCGCTTTGCACAACCTCAGCCTCGATACGCTTCCCATCTACGAAGGCGCACGCCCTCGCTATCTGATCGAAGACGTGGTCCTCTCCGTTGCGCCGGCGGTTCCGGCGGCTACGCTCTCGCGACCGAAGCCTCCCGATTCGGTGCTCCTGATTGGCGACCCGGACCAGGTGGATCCGGAGTTTCCCAAGCTTCGCTACGCTGGCCGCGAGATCGATGGCATCGCAACGCAGTTCGAGCGGCGAGCCGTTGTGTTGCGTGGATCGGGAGCGACACCTGGCGCGTTCCATGAGCACGCGTCGCACTCGTTTTCAGCCATTCACTTCACGGTCCACGCGACGGCCAATCGTGAGAGTCCGTTGGACTCGGCATTGATCCTGTCCGCCGGGAGCGGCGGCTACAAGCTTTATGCGCGTGAGCTGCTGCAATCACGCCTCGCTCCGGACCTGATCACGGTTTCGGCTTGCCGCGGCGCGGGCGCCCGCACCTACTCCGGTGAAGGCCTGGTCGGCTTCGCCTGGGCGCTGTTGCACGCCGGAGCGCGCAACGTGATTGCCGGGTTGTGGGACGTGAACGATCTGTCCACGGCGGAACTGATGGTGTCCACCTATTCGCAATTGGCGGTGGGCGCCGGACCCGCCGCTGCGCTGCGCGACGCAAAGCTGCGCCTCATCCATTCGGAAGGCAACTTCCGCAAACCCTATTACTGGGGACCTTTCCAACACTACGTCGCGCCCCGGTGAACGGCAGGAACGCCGCTCCCTAGGAGGAAACACGAGGGAAAATGCGTGCCTCCTCCAGGCGGTCGCGCGGGTCAGACGTTGACGCCGGGGTGTACGCCGAAGTTGGAATTGATGATGCTATTCGCCGGCTGGCAGGCCTGGTTCTTCATCGCGATTGACGTACGAGTGCCGGCAGCAACCAGCCCGTCGTGCTCGCATCGAAGTGACGTGTACCGCTAGACAGGCCGAGACGATCAGTATCGTCCTTTCCCATCGAATCGTGGCAACTCATGCGTTTCCTCCTATCGTTTTCACCCGCTATAAAACGAGCGTTCGATGCAGTGTGAGTTGCAATCCGTCGCCGTTACAGTTTCTTGTTTGAAATATTTCTTAAAAAACAATGTGAAATGCGAAACGATTCCGCTCCGTTCTGCACGTTATGCATGAAGCATGAGATACGGAGAATTCAAGCGACCCATTTAGGGATTCCCGCACAGCACTCCACGACCCGAAGAGACCTTCGTGGAAGCCGGGCACAGAACCCGGCAGCAAGTGGAACGCTGAGGGATGCGCCGCCACGGCGCGCTGCTGATTCGGAGGAGGCAGCGGCGTGCCGTGGATGGGCGGCCTGGAGGTAACTGCAAAGTGGAAGTGATGCGATTCTACTGGCTGGTCCTCGGAGCACTGTGCGTTTGGCGGCTCACTTACCTGCTGCATGCTGAGGACGGTCCGTGGAGCCTTTTCGCGTGGCTGCGGCGCAGAGTGGCCCGAACATTTCTGGCCGGTCCGATGAATTGTTTTTATTGCCTGAGCCTTTGGATCGCCGTGCCGTTCGCCGTCGTCATCGGAGGCGATGTTGGCGAGCAGGTCCTGTTGTGGCCAGCCTTGTCGGCCGCGGCAATTTTAATGGACCGGATGATTTCATCGACGCAATCTGCGCAGGCCACTTTCTGGGAAGACGGCGAGCAGGCAGAAGCATCGAACGATTACGAACCTCGGAGTGAACAAGATGTCTTGTTGCGGAAATAGAAGCAAGTCCACCACACCCCCTGCGCCGCTGGCTCGTGCGGTGGGCGCCGGCGCGGTTGTCAAAAACGTCAGCGCACCCCATATGATCGTGCATTACGAATACATCGGAGACAACCGTCTGGTCGCTGTCGGTCCCGTAACGGGAAGACCGTACCGCTTCGACGCGCCCGGGCAAGTCCTGCCGGTAGACCTCAGGGATGCCGCGGCGCTCTCCACCGTGCCGAAATTGCGGCGTCTCCATCGAACCTAGCCATCTGCATCTTGAAATGTCTGTCAAGGCACGGCGCACCAAGCAATAAGCAGGGTGCCGCCGTGCCGAATCGGAGGGGTGTGTCTGTTCGTCGCTGAACCGGCGAGGAACATCCGCACCAAACAACAGCGAAACCCGGCCCGTCAGGCACGAGGTTCCGGGTGAATCAGGAGGAACACTATGGACGAAAACAAGGTGAGTCAGTATTCGGATCTGCTTCGGTTCATCAACCAGGCAGAATCCGCGGAGGAATTGGTTGCGCACATCAAGGCAGCGGGAGGGAAAGATCCCAAAGCCCTAAGCGAAGAGATCATGAGCCACAAGAGCGAGGCTGGAGGAGCCCTGCTTGGCGACGCAATGTTGACTTCCATCTCCGGAATCGACCGCGGCCTGCTGATGCGCTTGACCGAAGTGGCGACAAAGGCGCTGACCCCGCCCGTGGTGGAAGCCGAGCGGCATCAGTTCATGGCAAAGCTGGTGCAGAATCCGAATTACTTCGGCAACCTCGAGGTCAGCAAGTTCAATCCGGTCCTGAAGAAGATTGGTGACACAACCTATGAAGAAATGACCTGCGTAGGGTTGCAGCCGGCATTCGACCGGCTGGAAGCGACGATTCAAATCAAGAAGCCCTCGGGTTACTCGGGTGGCATGTGCGATCCGGGCTCGCGGGAGTACGTGCGGTTCTACGTGGATCTGCATGACAATGGCGTCCTGCACGATGTCGGCATGGCGAGCGTACGAGTCCACGACATCCCGGGCGTCAAGCCGATCTGCTACGCCGTCTACCTCGATTTCGAATCCATTCGCAAGCTCTGCCTTAGCGAAAACATCGTGCGTGTTCGCGCAATTCTTTCGTGGAACGTGCCACCTCCGGCTAACACGCCCAACTTTGCCCCGGTTTGGGGCAACCGCTTGGATGTCCAAGTACAAATCCGGCCTCGCCGGCTGATCATCTTCTCGGATTTCCTGAACGAGCTGGAAATCGCGAAAGTGAAAATTCCTCAGGCCGCCCAGCCTCTGGTCGCAGCCATCGAGCCGACCTCAGAACTCCAGACGATTTCCGAAATGTCGCTGAGCATCGACCAGAAGCGGCGCGCTTACAAGAGCGAGGTTCCGGTCCATCGCTTCGCGTTTCCGGAAGTGCACCAACTCTTGATGTCGCCAGGCGCGGCCGGCGAATACTTGCTGTCCGACCAGAGCGCCCTGTCAAAGCTCGGACTTCAGGCCGTCGAGTTCGACGACCTGCTCGGAAAGATATTCAACACGGACGGCGATACCAGCTTCGAAGAACTCAAATGCGTGGGTCTCTATCCGGAAGCCGACATGATCGAGGCCGTGCTGACGGTGAAAAAGAACAGCGGCTATTCGGGCTCGCTGTGCCAGGCGGGCTCCACCGAATTTGTGGCCTTCTGGATGGACTTCGGCGATGGGGCCGGCTTCACTTACATGGGCACGTCGACCGTGATTGTTCACGATCTTCAGCAGATTGGTGCGGCCGGTATTCAATATGCCGTGTTCCTCAAGACGAATCTGGCGAAGCGTCTGGTTCCCTGCTTTGCCGGCGCCCGCGTCGTGCGGCTTCGCGCAATCCTTTCCTGGGAAACCGCGCCACCACCCAACAATCCGAACTTCATTCCGGTGTGGGGCAATCGCGAGGAGTGCCGTGTTCAGTTGCGGCCGGGCTTCGGCACCGGTCACATCCCGCTCATTGAGACGATCGGCGACGTCGGGGTGGACGACATCAACCAGGCCAACGGACTCGCCACCGGCAACATGGTGATCGCGGCCGCATCCGTGAACCAGTCTCCATTTGGATTGGGCGTTACGATCACCGGGCGCATCGGCAATCCGCCCGATTCGTTCGGCGGCGGTGCGGCTCCCTTCAAGTACAAGATCGAAGTGGCGCCGGATGGAACCAACGACTGGCAACCGCTCACGAACAAGATCACGGTCAAGAAGTCTGAGTTCATCAACGGATTCCCGGTTCCGTGTGCTCCTGGCGACTTCGTCTGTGATGTCGTGCTCACGCCGACCGACGACGGCGATGGCCACGGGCCGGGCTGGTATCCCTACATCGAGGATCTCTCCGCTCCCGCGCAGCGTTTCCTGGTGGTCGACGTCCTTGGACGCTGGGACACCAACGCCAACATGGAAGGACTGTGGAAGATCCGGATCACTGCCAAGAATCCGGCAACGTCGCCGCCGCAAATCTTCGCCGGCGTACAAGTGGTGAAGGTGCGCATCGACAACACCGCACCCACGGCGAGCATTGCAATCACGGGCGCGACCCTCAATGGACAGCCCGTTCCGGCGGTCGACTGCGGCAAGTTCAAAGTGGGCACCGTCCTAAGTGGAACGTTCTCCGTACACGACCCCGGCGCCACTTCGCCGGCCGCAGCATTCCAACACTATGGCGGCTCGTCGATCGTGGTGACGCCGTCGTTGCCGGGTAACGCCCCGGTGACCACCATTCCGGTGAGTTTGAATTTCCCGGCGATCGGCACAACCGGTGTCGACGGCACCTGGGAACTGAACACCGCCGGCATGCAGCCGTGTGGCTATGTGCTCCGGCTCACTGGCTGCGATCGGACCAACGTCAACAGCAGCGGCGTGTCGTTCTGCACGGTGGACGACGTCGGCTTCTGTCTGGAATAGGTCCGCACTTGGAAGGGATGGGCGGCTACCTACTGCCTTTCCCTTCTTTTCTGGCGCGTCTTCGTCTTCTCGGAGGAGGTGAGGGCGCGCCAACTTTCGTTTCAGTCGCCGGTTGGTTAGGCCGATCGCCCAGAAGCACGGTGGCAGCAAGAACGTGGCCAACATCGACATCGCCTCCTGGGTGGACATCGCGTCACAGCGCGGCTTGCGGAGGACAGCATCCGTTGACGCAAACCTATCGTTGATCGTCGTCTTCAGCTTCTATTGATTGATGCTCAATCTATTTTCAGTGCTCACACACTCCGCATCATCTCTTCCCAGGTCACTTCGCGCTTACGGTCGATCGCCATCTGCCCCAGTATCGACGTCAGCGTGCTCTCGGCCGCGCGCACGCCCACGTTCTCCGGCTTCCCATCGGCGATTCGTTTCACGAACGCTTTCAGTGAGTCGATGGAAATGTCGTGCTCCGACTTTTCCGTCACCGGAGCCGCGCCCGTGCTGTAGGTCCAATACTCGCGCGCGGTTTCGATGAAGCCTTTCTCGCCGATGTAGCGCTCTTTGTTGGAGCGGAAAAAGCGTGGCGTCATCTGCGAGCCGGCGAACGTCATCTGCACATTGCCGGGGTAATCGTAAGTGACGCTGAGGTGGTCGAGCAGATCGCCGCGCTTTTCCACTGTACGTCCGCCGGTACCGATGGCCTTCAATGGGTGAGCCCCCAGGAACCAGTTAATCGCGTCGAGATTGTGCACGTAGGTTTCCACAATCACTTCACCAAATGTCGACCGCCATAGCTTCCATTGCTCCAGCCGCTCTTGCTCGTTCCGTGGCGGTGGCGGAATGGGCTCGTCGCCTCTCAGTGCGAACTTCAGGAACTCGCCATGCACTTCGCGGACCTTGCCGATCGCGCCGGAGTCCAGCAGTTGCTTGGCCTTTACATAGACGCCGCCATAACGCTGCTGGAATCCAAAGGTGATGTTTACTTTGCGATCAGCACTATCGGCAGCCTTCATCACGCGCTTGCATCCTGCCACGTCAAGCCCCGCAGGCTTCTCCATATAGATGTGCTTGCCTGATTTGACAGCTGCCTCGAAGTGGTCCGGATGCAGATAGACAGGCGTCGCGATCAGCACCGCCTCCACGTCGCTCGCTAGAAGATCCTGAAAATTCTTGTACGCCTTTGCGTCGGTGGCGCCGGTCTTGGCCTTCGCATTGGCGATCTTTTCGTCCACCACGTCGCAAATCGCGGTGATCCTGGCGCCGGGATTCTTAGCAACCATGGTGGCCGTGTAGGTGCCACGGCTCCCCGCGCCAATGAGTCCGACCTTGATCGCGCTGTTCTGAGCGCTGCCTCTGACAGCTTGCATGGGGACAAGCGCCGCGGCTTGCACAAGAGTTCTTCTATCGAATGTATTCATGAGAGCATTCCACAGGCTTCCAACAAAACTTCGTGTGTCATTAAGTCATGCGCTGCCGAATAGACGGGCGCGGCTCCTCTGCGAATCACAGACGCCATTTCGGCGAAGTCGGGCGTATAAGCGAGTCCGGGCGGGCTGGGCGGCTCCAGCATCTGCTCGCCCGCGCGATATGGCCCGGCAGCCGTCTTCAGTTTCACTTTCAACCGAACCGGCGCAAACGGCTGCGCGATGGCCGATCCATTCGTCCCCAGGATCTCGACGAAGCGATGCTGATTACCCAACGGATCGAATCCGGCCAGCGAGATCTCGGCGAGCGCATTCGGGTAATCGAGAATGACCAGCGAGTTGTCAGCGAGCCCGTCATCCAGCGGAGAATGATGGCGGATGAAACCCGTGACGCGCTGGGGCTTGCCCAGCAGCGCGGTTGCGCGGTCCACCAGGTGGCAACCCTCGGAGAACATCATGCCGCCGCGGTACTTTGCCAGATGACGGCGCTCTTCCGCTTCGATCGGTTTGTCGATCGAGGCGCGAAAGCGATACACGCGTCCCAGCCAGCCGTTGCGCGCGGCTTCCATCGCCGCCTGCATGCCAGAGTGATATCGCCACTGATAGCCCATCTGCACGATCCGTTCGCGCCGCTTGGCGTCCTCCAGCAGCTTGCGGAGGCCGGACAGACTCGCACCTGGAGGCTTATCGAGGTGCACAAACTTACCGGCGTCGATCGCCTGCTGCGCATAGCCGAGGTTGCGCGAAGGGTCCGCGCACTCGATCGCGACCAGCTCGATGCCAGGATCGTTCAGGATGTCGGCCAGCTTGAGCCAGCCGATGTTGTGAAACACGTCTCCGGCGGCCGGGTCGTCCGCATCGGGACGGCACACGCCGGCAAATTCGTATTCCGGCATGCTGCGCAGGGCGCGCACCTTGCTCGCCGCATGGCCGTGCCCGGTGCCGATCATCGCCACTCGAATCTGCTTCGGCTGGGCTGCCAGCGGGGCCTGGCTGGCGATCGCGGTAAAGGTGCGGCGGGTCACGGCGCATCCACCTGGATGAGTTCCGTCAGCCCTTCGCGGTCGCCCGAAACCTCCAATTCCACTGGACCGTTGATGAAGATCGTGTCGCGCTCACCCGCCGTATACGTGTTTGCCGCGTCCTTCACGCGGATCGCCCCGCGCCAGACAAACAACACTTGCTCTCCGTTCGCCAGCGTCTTTGTGCGATACGACTCCCCTTTCTTGAGCCTGCGGTGCGAGCCGGTAGCACGGTTGGAACCGAGCCTGGCATTCGTGAACGCACCGTTCTTCTCGCGGAAATTGACGAACTTCACTGCGCCAGGTGTGATGACGCCCTTTGGCGCGGCAGCCCCGGGACGCTTGGAATCGCGCGCCCCCGTGTAGAGAATCAGGTCGGGCGGATTTTGAAAACTGATCATCACCGCGTCGCCCTTGCCGGCCGTTACCGTACCGTGAATCTGACCCGTGGGGACGAATGCACATTCCCCCGCCTTGAACAGGCGCAGCGAATCGCCCTGACGCAGATTCACTTCGCCGTCGAGGACGAGAATCGTATCGTCGGAGTAGTCGTGCACGTGCTGAGCAAACTCCGCGCCGGGATGAGAAATCGACAGGTTTAGCGTTGTTTTTTTGGCGCCCATTCCGGGATGGACGATACGCCGCGAAGTGACTTCGCCCATCTTGAACGGGATGCTGTCGGCAAAGCGCACCACCCGCACCTGCTGACCGTGAACGATTGGCAGGAGCGTAGCGAGACTCGCAATGAGTAAAAAGCGCGGCATTGGGCTCGATGATATAACAGTCCCGATGCGGCGTCGAACCTTGCTTAGCGTTCCTCTAGCGGTCATTCCCGTTGCCGCCGCGCCTCTACCGCTGAAGCTATCGGTGCGCGTGGAGGCTTTGTTTCCGGGCCTTACCCTTACCGAGCAGATCCGCAAGGTAGCGAGCGCGGGATACCAGGGATTCGAGTTCGGCGACTGGCGTGCGCAAGACGCCAAGCAGATCACGGCGTTGAAGAATCGACTGGGAATCGAGTGCGCTTGCATCGTCGGAAACCGCAGCGTGAACCCAGTAGGCATGGGTCTCTGCAACCCCGCCGAGCGCGATGGTTTCCTCGCCGAGATTCGCGCCTCTACGGAAGCGGCCTTGCGTTTCGAAACCAAGCAGATCGTCGTATTGAGCGGTTTCAAAGTTCCGGGGCTGTCGCGCGAAGCGCAACACGCGAGTATCGTCGAGGGACTCAAACGCGCCCACGATCTTGTCGCCCCGCATGCCGTCACGATGATTGTAGAAGTGATCAACACGCTCGCCGCCGTCGAGCCCCTCAACCCCAAAGGCAACAATCACGCCGACTACTATCTAGACCGCACGCCCGAGGCGTTTCAGATTGTTCGCGAGGTGGGCAGTCCCTTCGTGAAGATCCTCTACGACATCTATCACACGCAAATCATGGAAGGGAACGTGATCGAAACGATTCGCAAGAACATCGCCGCGATCGCGCACTTTCATGTCGGCGACGTGCCCGGACGGCATGAACCAGGAACGGGCGAAATTCATCACCCCAATGTGTTTCGTGCGATCCGTGACACCAAGTTTGCCGGCTTCGTGGCGATGGAGTACGTACCGATAAAGGACGCCATGCAAACCCTCAAAGACGTCCGCCGCATGGTGGAACGGCTGTAGCATCAGCTCTTCATCATCTCGTCCCAAGTGACTTCCCGCCGTTTATCCATCGCCATGCGACCTAGGATCGCCGTCAGCGAACTCTCGGCTCCGCGCACGCCCGTGTTCTCAGGCTTGCCATCCTGAATCCGCTGTACGAATGCCGCAACCGAATCGATGGTGTTACTGCGCGGAGTCTTCTCGAAAACCACCGCGCCGCCGCCAACAATATGCCGCCAATGATTCTCCGACGTCTCAATGAATCCTGAGTCACCGAAGAACTGCTCGACCACATCCCGGTAGCCACGCGGCGCAAGCGTCGCACCGGACAACTGGCCCTGTACGCCGTCTTTGTATTCGAATGCGACGAAGTTGTGATCGCGCACGTCGCCCTGCTTCCTGACGGTTGTGCCGCCGGAACCGATCGCGCTGAGCGGACGTCCTCCGAGAAACCAGTTCAGGACATCGATCGAATGGACATTGTTCTCGACAATCAGATCCCCATTGAGATCCTTCCATCCGTTCCAGCCCTTGATCTTCTCGATCTCCGTCTTCGGCGGCGGAAGTTTCTCGGCATCGTTCCACGCCGCGCCGCTCTTGATGAATCGCGCCGAGCCCATTCGAATCGTACCGACGGCTCCGGAATCGGCCAGTTTCTTCGCTTTCAGATACAACTCCGAATAGCGCCGCTGGAACCCGAAGCTGATGTTTAGCTTTCGGTCTGCCGCGTCGGCGGCGCGCATGATCCGCTTACAGCCCTCGACATCCGCTGATGCGGGCTTTTCGATATAGATGTGCTTGCCCGACTTCACCGCCGCTTCGAAGTGCTCGGCATGCAAAAAGACGGGTGTTGCAATGATGATGGCGTCGACGTCGCTCGCCAGCATCTGGTGAAAATCCTTGTACAACCGCGGATTTTCCACGCCAATCGTCTTCTTGGCCGCTTCCAGCTTTTCGTCAAACAGATCACACAGCGCCACCACACGGGCGGGCGTGTGCTTTGTCATCATCGCTGAAACGAAAGTGCCACGACTCCCTGTTCCCAGCACGCCGACCGTCAAAGCAGAATTGGCGGCGGTTCCGCTGGCGGCGATCGATGCGGCCAGCAACGTTCTCCTGCTAATCACGTTTTCCATCACGTCATCTCTCCCGACGCCCGCAGAAGCGTCTCGTGCAGAAGCAGTTCGTGATCGTAGGAATGTTTCAACGGCTGGCCGCTCTTGAGCGCGCGCGCCAATTCCGCAAAGTCGGCGATAAATCGCGGCTGCGGCGGCAGGTCGACCTGCTGCCAGCCGGCTTTGTACGGACCTTGCGGCTTGCGCATGTAAACGTGCATGCGCGGCGGCGACGATTCCGGATAGACCACAAACGTACCGTCGGTGCCATTGATTTCAAATGAACGATGATCTCCCGCGCCTGCCATTTTCGCTGCTTGCGAGATCACCGCCAGCGCCTTGTCGAATTCGAAGACGGCCAGATTGTTATCCGCCAATTTGTCGGCAACGCTCGTGTCATGGCGCAGCCAACTCTTCACAGTCTTAGGCCGCCCCATCAACTCGACGACCCGATCAATCACATGCCCGCTCAGCTCAAACAGTCCGCCGCCACGGAACTTCGCCTCCACCTCGCGCTCCGCCGCGCCGCGGTCCGAATTCATCGTTCCGCGCACCATGAATACTTCGCCCAGCCAACCTGCTCGCGCCGCTTCAATCGCCGCAACCAACCCCTGATGAAAACGCCACAAATAACCGGTTTGCAGCAGCAACTTTTTACGCCGCGCCGCCTCGACCAACTCGCGAAATGGCGCCATCTCGTTGCCGGGCGGCTTTTCCAGATGCAAATGCTTACCTGCCGCGATCACCTTCCTGCCCCACCGAAGCGCCTCCCACACTCGGCACTCTACAACCACCAATTGAATCGACGGATCGCTAAGCATGCGATCTTCCTCCAGCCATGCGAGGCCCGCGTGGCGAGGGTCCTTCTGCAGGCGCTCGCGCGCTGCCGCGTTGTTCTCGACGACTCCCACCACTTCGTAATCCGGCGAGTCCATCATCGCCTTCAGTTTTCCCCCGTAATGGCTGTGCCCGGTGCCCAGCATGCCCACGCGAATCTTCGCGGTCGATGGTGGCGCGGCGCTCGCGGCGAGCGCTCCACCCGCGGTATATTGCAGAAAATTCCGTCGTTTCATGTCGTGCAGTATATTACGTACACTCATGCTCAAACTCGTCGGGCGGGTTTTCCCCGCCGGATTCATCCTTCTCCATCGGCCGCGCAAGACTGGCCGAGGCCGGATGGGTAGACGGCCCTTCTAGGGGCTACCACGCCTTCCACAGGCGCCGACAGTGCGAGCCGAAAGACCTCGCGTGCAGGCTCCCACGCGACGTGCGGATCGGAGATCCTGCGCGCGAAAGGATCCAGCTCGTCCTCGGCCACAGCAGCCGCATAACCACAGAAATCTACGCAAACTCACCGTCACTCCAGAAACAAGAGACCACTACCTACAACTCTTCGAAGGTGGAGCATACAAAACAGCATGAAGTCGGGAAGTTGATAGAATGTCGCATTCATTTCGGACTCATTGCGGAAATGGCGAAAATCTATCGAGACACGAACTGGTTTGTTGACTTCTACCAGGCGGCGCTCGACAGCGTCGACGTCTTCACTGAGCTTCTGAAGTAATGTTCCGTAGGACATAGGTGAACACTGTGGTGCGAATCGTTTTGGGCGTTATTGCCGGGTTTATCGCTTGGTCGATCGCGTGGGTCGGAGGCGAGAAGATTCTTTCGGCGATGATGCCGGAGGGGTTCGGCGCTCAGCAACGCGCGTTCCAAGCGGCCGTGGAAAATGGCGGTCAGTTCACAGCGGACACGACCCTTCTGCTCACGCATATTGTCCTCGGTTCAATAGTCTCGGTGATTTCCGGATTTCTGGCCGCGCTGATCGCCCGTGAAAACAGACGCGCGCCGCTAGTCCTCGGCTTTCTGCTGTTGGCACTTGGTTTACTGAAGGCGGTTCTGTCCTGGCCGTATGTTCCCTTGTGGTATCACGTTATCTTTACGGCGCTTCTGCTTCCAATGACGATTATGGGCGGTAAACTGAAAACCACCACTTAGGAAAAAAGAAGTGCGCATCATACTTGCAGGCATCGCGGCCGGTATCGCGATTCTGGCCTTTGCTCAACTTCTCGGAAGAGACCTTAATCGCGAAATCCCGGTTCAAGCGCGGATCGCGCGCGCGATACACCTCTCCCATACCACCAGCACCAATGAGCGAGAGGATTTCATATTGTCCGAGGCGAGTTCCGTGCGAAAGCACCATATGTACCTGAGCGATTCTATACCCCAGCCAACTGCTTCACGGTAGATTGGGTCTGACAAACGCCGTTCTTTCCGTCCAGCGCCCGTACCGTCGCCAAGTCGGAAGCTGAGCCTGGAGAACGATAGCGGAAAGTGGCTGCCGGCGATGCTACGGATGATGGGCTACTCGGAATTTGAGATTGACTGTTCCGTTCATGAACGGAATTCCCAGGCAGGATTCGAACCTAAACACAAAGGACTTAGCGACGCCGGTTCAAGGCGCATCAATGGAATTAGGGAGTTGCAGAGTGGCTCCCCGGGTAGGATTCGAACCTACAACCCTTCGGTTAACAGCCGAGGGCAGGATGGAAGCAGCGATGATCAGGATTGAGTGAAGTTACTCGCTGCAAAGTACTTCTTCGATACCGACAAGGTCGGCCACATGCAGGGCAACGCCTCTTTGCTACCGATTTTGAAGGAGTGCGCCTACAAAAGTCCCTACACTCGTGTGCGTCGAAATGAATGACTTGGCAGCCTGCTGCTTCACAGATTTCCTGGGGTTCGAATCCCCCGCCGCCCAACCACTTCCTGGCGGTTCCTGCCAAACTGGGGTCCACTGCCCCGTTTCCAGCCTCGGACCTCTTGCACCCCAAACAAAAGGCCCAAAGTTGCTGCCAGCGTCCGACGTTGGCGAGTTCGAGAATCGCATCTCTCCAAATCTGGTAGTAGCCGACGCAGAATCTCAGGTCTGGACTTAAGAATTCTCTCAATCCGTGTGCAGCCTGTTGAATCGCGTGGAAAGGTACAGCTACAAAATTATCTACATCCCCATGGGGTGGACCCCTCCCCTGAGACACTTTCGCGTAGCTACGCTTGCGGAACGTTTCCAGTGCGGCCAGTGACAGCTTGCACTGTCCCGTCTTCGCAAAGGCCCTTTTTAAGCTATTCAGAACTAGGAGCTTGTTGAAAAACCCGTCCGCCCGGTGACGCTGGAACATATCCGAGCGTCTATGTTGTATGCGCGGAAA
>DASRHX010000017.1:0-2787 GCA_035650295.1 Bryobacteraceae bacterium
CAATGCGTTGGCTGTCGGTGGATTTGCAAGGACGAGCGTTTGGCAAGCGCGACAGTGCAGGTACTCGGACGAAAATTGTTCGAGTTCGCGATTTCCGCACCAGCACGAAGGGACACTTAGGTTCATGGTTGACCGAATCGAGAAACCTTGACGTGACGATCACTTACTCATGGACAGGGGGTACCTGTGCCGTCTCAAGTGCAACTGTCGTCGATCATAAACAACGGGGCCCACGACATACCGAAGCTGGTGGCTTGACTGCGTATTGTACCATCGGCCCAGGATCAGCCGGGCCGGATTTGCGTCGTGGCGCGTCGCGCAGCCGCATGCTAGCTTCAGGGCGACTGTTCCTACGTTTCGGAAGGAGAACGTGGACGGATGTCCTCGGTCAACGGCACGCCACCCCCAGCGACAAGGGAGGCACGTGTACGATAGACGTACGATAACCGGTCATTTCTTAGCCTTAGGTTGCTTGTTGAGCAAACTGGAATCAATAACTTGAGCGTCCTCAGAGGGGGCGGATGGTTCGAGTCCCGCCCGGCTCACCATTCCGGTGATTGTCCATTCCGGACACAGAGTTAATCCACTCCAGGCGGCGCGCCCGAAGGGTATACAATACCCTTCGCAAAGGAGCGCCCTGCGTGCCCATTAACCTCTCTCGCGCCGGCATTGCCGTCCTGTCGATTGCAGCCTCGTTCGCACAACAGCCGAGTTCGGCGCGTGCGAAACCGTCTCTCGATTACATCTATTTCAAAGACAGGGTTCAACCAATCCTTCTCGCCAAGCGGCCTGGACATGCGCGGTGCGTAACGTGTCACGAGCACGGTGTCCCGCCACTAGTGCCGCTGGCCGCAGGTGCCGAAAACTGGACCGAGGAGCAGTCGAAACAGAACTTCGAGATTTGGAAGCAGTTCGTCATTCCCGGCGCGCCGGAGAAGAGCAAGTTACTCCTTCATCCGTTAGCGACGGCGGCAGGAGGCGACCACTTCCATGCGGGAGGCAAGCATTGGATGTCGCAAAGCGATCCGGAATTTGTGACGCTAGCGGCGTGGGTGCGCGGTGAATCGGCGAAGGCTCAACCAGCAGGCGTGGTTCGCGTTCTTCAATCGAACGCTGCCGGCGACGACATCCACGTGATCGACCCGGAGACGAATCGTGTAGTCGCGAAGATCGAAGAGATTGAGGTGCCGCACGGCTTGGTGATCGCACCCGATGGCGCGCGAATCTACGTCACCAACGAAGCGCTGCGGACGTTGGACGTTGTGGATGCAAGGACGCTGAGAGTCACCAAACGCATTCCGCTAAGCGGCCGGCCGAACAATGTCGATGTCACTAGCGATGGCGGGCGTGCCTACGTTGGTATCCGCCAGGCCCCGGGCGCAGTGGATGTCATCGATACGAGATCGCTGACAAACGTGAAAACCATTGCCACAAAGGGCGAAATCCACAACGTATATGTAACGCCGGACGGCAAGTATGCGGTGGCGGGATCGATTGCAGCAAGCACAATCAATGTGATCGAGACCGCGAACGACAGACTCTCCTGGACGCTCACGTTGAGCGCGGGCATCCGGCCGATGGCATTCACGAAGAATGCGGACGGATCGACGAATGAAATCATCGTACAGCTCTCGAACTACCATGGCTTTGCCGTGGTCGATTTCGCCGCGCGCAAGGAGGTACGCCGGATCGACTCGCCGGATGTCGCGGGGCGAGAAAAAGAAACTGAGGGACTACAGGGATCTCCGTCCCACGGCCTGGCCATTACGCCGGATGGGAAAATGTTGTGGGCAACCAGTAAGCACTACGATGCCATCTTCGCCTACTCGCTGCCAGATTACAAACTTCTCAAAGTGATCGACGTCGGCTCGCATCCGGATTGGCTGGCGATCACGCCAGACGGTAAGAGCCTTTATGTAGCCGTCGCCGGCGACGACACAACGGTGGTCGTGGACATTCAAACGATGATGGTTGTGAAGAGAATCCCCGTCGGGTCCGTTCCAAAGCGCGTCACGAGCGGCATACTGCGGACACACTAGTCACGCGCTCAAGGCGACCTCGGCGATCCCAAGGAACGCACTCCGCCCGGTATCGGCTGCGCTGCCGGTGCGCTGAATCAGAAAGATCAATACAGCGTTGTTCTTGGGGTCGACCATGCCTAGAGTGCCAAATGCACCGCCATGGCCGTAGGAGCCGGTTGGCGTGAGCAAGAGTTCGCCCAATGGCTCCTTCACGACAGCCCAGGACAGGCCATATCCTTGGCCCGGCGTGTGCGCCGCCGGGGTCATGCCGGTGTTGTGCCACTTGGTCATGGCGTCGACCGAAGGGCGTGAGAGAAGCCGCTTGCCGTTGTAGGTTCCACCGTTTAGGTGGAGTTGGTAGAAAGCAAGCAAGTCAGCAGCCGTCGAGTAGAGCCCGCCTTCGGGCATGGAATACTTGGCGCCTTTGCGAAAGACACGGTCGCCAAGACCGGTGGGCTTCGCATTGGGCGCGGCATTGAGGACATCCGCGATCCGTGCAAACTTGTCCGCCGGTGGAAAGAGGAAGCTGTCCGTCATGCCGAGCGGGGAGAATATTCGCGAGGCAAGAAAGTCTTCAAAGGTCCGTCCGGAGAGAACCTCGACGATGCGCCCAAGCGCAGCTATGCCAGGATTCGAATATTGCCACTTCGAACCAGGCTCGAAGAGCAAGTTAAGCTGCGAATAAATGAGCACGGCTTCGGCGAGCGTCAGGTTCAACTTGCTATAAAACCCCATTCCATCCATCCCGGCGGGCCCGTACTCGGGC
>DASRHX010000018.1:0-4693 GCA_035650295.1 Bryobacteraceae bacterium
AGCGCTCGCACGCACCATCTAGTTTGCCGCCGAATACCATCGTCTCGAACAGCAACGGCGCATCCGTATTGCCCCAGCCGTGATCCAAGCCGAGGAATATGGTAGCCACGCGCACGCGCCCCACTTGTTCACGCTTGAGCACTTGATTGTCGCCCGCGCCCATCCATTGCGCCCAGGCCAGTAGATCGCCTTCTGGTTGGGGCTGGCCGTCAGCGTCTAGGACGTATTTGGTAAGATTCATCGCGCCACGCGCATCCGCTGACGAGACAACGCCGCCAACGTCCCATCAATCTGCACATCTTCCGGCAAGCCCACAGCCGGCGTCGTCGCCTTCAAGATCGCGGCAGCCGTTTCGATATACGCCCGTTTGATGTGCATGGGCAATTCAGCAAATTCCAGCATGTGCGGCATGTAGGCTTCGCGGCGCGCATCATGCAACGCATGGGCAAGCCGAATACTCGCGGCATTCACGCGCAGATCCTGCGGCCAGTCGCGGGTATCTTCATTCATCTGACACCGACGCATTCATAAACGACTGCTCCACATCGGCCACGAATTCGACCAGCATTGTGTATACTTCCGGCTCCAGCACAATGCGATTCGTCGCCTTGATGCCGTCTTCAGTCGTCAGGACAATCCCGCCATCGAATTCCACAAACACACCATCGCCGATGTAGCGCTTCGGAATCATCGGCTCGCCTGGATCTTGAGGAGCAACGAGCCCATCTCCATCGCCTCGCGATACAGTTCCTTCGCGATTTCAGGAGACGTGCGGCGCAACGAATCCGCCATGAACGTGAGCGAGTCTGCCGCCGCGCGCAGGCTCCGTTCCGTCAACGCGATTTCCTCGTCCGTGAAGGTGTGGAGTTCTTTGACAGTCATCGGCAATGCTCCGGCAGTTTTTCGTAGTGTGCGTATTGCCCTGGCGCATAATGGCATGAGAGCGTCGTCACCTTCTGAAACGCTTTCGCTGATGTCGGCTGAGTCCACCAACCGATTCGATAGCGTTCTACCACTTTGGCATCCTCTAAACACCAGCAATGAGAGCCGTTCATGGCGTGGCCGTCATGGTTATAGAAATCGTCTCGACAACCACTGCAATACTGCTGCTTCGCCTCAAGTTCAGACGCCAACTTGGTTTCGCTCATGGCTCACTCCGTTCCTCAAACACCACATCTTCAGCCGCCCACTGCGCCGATTCCTGGGCCAGCCACTCGCTGTAGGCTCGCTGCAATTCTGAGTCGGTCAATGTTCGCGCGTCTCTCTTTAGCCAGCGCGTGAATGCTTCGGCTCGCTCGCCGGCATTGTGCTCGTCGCCATCGTAGAAGACTGGCCCGAATGCCACATCTGTTGTGGAGCAGTAAAGCGCTGCCAAATCGCCTTCTGCGTCGTAGAGAATGCGAACGCCCATTACTGCTCTCCTCGTTCCTCAAACACCAAGCCCGCCACGCTCAGCAACGCCGTCATCTTTAGCGCGTTCGCCAACTTCCGCATCGTTGCGATTTCCGGTTGCTGGCGCCGGCCAGTCTCAAGCGCACTGATATCCGATTGCTGCATGTCCGCCAGGCTCGCGAGCTGAACTTGAGTCAGCTTCCGATGCTTGCGGGCTTCCTCGAGAGTCATCCGTTCCATAGCTACTCCGAGACGATCGCCGCCGTCATCACTTCGCAATCGCAGTCACCGTCGAGCCGCTTCATCGCGCGCAACACTTCGCGCTCAAGTTCGCGCTTCGCTTCGCCCGACACGGCCCATTCCTCTTGCTCCGACATGGGCGCCTCGAGGTCGTAGCGCACGGGCCGCGTGACCGTCAGCGTGATTTCGTAGCGAACCGAGGTGTCCTGGACAGTCGATGTCGTGTTCGTCATGCCATCAATTATAGGCATGACACACTAGTTTGTCAAGTAGCTAGATTTAGGCCGGAAAAGGTAGGAGAAGGCAGGGAAAGCTAAGACCAGCCCGAACCACGCTCTAGGATATGGTGATTCGGGCCAGAAACAGGGCTAGGCGCGACGAACTACGCCCCAGGCGTATTGGCGGCGACGGCGGCGGCGAGTACGTCGTTGGAGGCCCGCACGCGGTCTACGATGGCCTGAATGGCGGCGGGATCGTTCTTCGCGGCTTCCACCATGTCGAACAGGGTTTTCAGTAGCGCGGAGGCTGACCCGTCGACGGTTTCGTTGCGGGCTACTTCGGCTTCGAGTGCGGTCAGATCAACGGCCATCGTCGTCTCCTTCTGCGATTTACGGTGTGGGGGTGTTCGCCTGGATCGTGGCTTGGAGCTTGTCATTCGCGGCTTTCATGCGCCGTGCGAGCGCGTCAATGCGTGGTTGATCATCGACATCGCCGGCGCCGATCGCTTTGAACCAGCGGTCAATGAGCGCGGGCACCTCTCGACTGGGCACGGACGCCGTGAGTTCGTCGCCATCAATCAGTAGCCGAATCGGCACGAGTTCTTCGATCTTGCGCGTCTCAGCCATGCAAAATGATACCACTCGGCGCAACCACCAACTATCCACAATCGCACACTACCAGCGGAACAGGATATCGCCCGCGATTTTATCATCCCCGGACCAGTCGTGTTCATACGCGCCACGGACGCGAATGTGTCCGTCCTTCCGGGTATAGAGCACGGCCACGCGCACGCCGTTGTTGTCGACTGCGGCCATTGCCCCACCTTGGAATTGTGGTTCTAGGGGAATCCGTGAGACTTGCGCCTCCAGATCGATCGGCGAGAACAGATGGCGCCCGATAGGCACCAGCACATCAGCCATTGACTACCCGGAGCGGCTGTGGCGCCGTCTGTTCGTGGGAGTCCTTCAACACCGTTTCGAATCCCTCGCGTGTGACACGCTGCGCGATGCCGTCGCGCACGACGAAATACGATGGGCCGGTATCCTGTCGCCGTTCGTCACCACTCCACGGATGCTGGATCATGAAGCCTGAGATCGCCGTCGCGATGATGGCGACCACGGAGACCAAATGGCGCCACGGTTCGCCCAGCATTTCCGCTTGCCCAATGAGCGCCGTGCAGACGAACGCCGCGAGCGACACGAGCCAGGCGACTTGTGAGGCTTTCATGCGGGCGGGAACGGCGGTCCCTTGAGCACGTAGAAGATCGCGAGGCCAGCAATCGCCACGCGCAGAATCAACATCAAATCCCCCGATACCGGAAAGCCGATGATGCGGAGCAACGGCGGCAGAATCGCAAAGAACAGAATCACGGCAATCACGGCGAGCACGATGCGCCAGAGCATACCAGACATAGGATTCCTCTCTGTGACGGAGCTTCTATCTCACCGGCAAGCGAGACGCCCGGTTGCATCACTTCAGCCACGGGAGACTCACTCGGTATACGCCGGCCCCTTCGCTAACTTCGCAATCGCCTGCTTGAACGCGTAGAGACTGCCCTTCGGTGCCAGATCCCAATTGCGCGCGATCCACTCGGCTACATCCGCGGCTTCTTCGTGCGACAGGAATACCAAGGCGTGTTCCGCCACTTCCGTCAGGGCTTTGACTTGCTTGGAATTCGGCCCACCGCAACACACTTCGAGGATGCAGTTCTGTTGCGTGTCGTTCCCGCCACCGTTGAGCGCCATCAGCGTAGTCTCCGTTGATTGAGAATCGTTTCCCGTAGGCTCTGAATCTCGAGCTGTTGCAAGTCTTGCTTTTTCTTGATCTCATCCACCACGCCGCGTGTTGCAATCGCGCGCTCACCTTGCAAGTTGATATCGGAGCGCAAGCCCCACGTCGACGCGAGCTGTCCGCTGATGATGCTCACGACAGCCACGACAATCGCGACCACGACGCCAGGCGAGAGCGTCATGCGAGAGAGATCCGGCGTAGCAGTCTGCAACGCCTTGATCGCGAACACATGCTCGCTCAAAATCGCCTCAGCCTTCAGTATCCGGTCCTCATGATCGCGGTAGTCTTCTCGGAGACGTTTGTGTCCCTGTTCGGCCTGTTCGTGATTAGCCCGGACCAGTTGAAACACAGCAGACTCCCGTGCTGGAGGCACCATCGGTTTAGGGCTGCGGCCATTTACCTGTGGCTTTTCGCTTCACAAGGGATTCCAGCATCTCCGCATCCGTTGGTAATGCGCGGAACGACGCCGGTAGTTCGCGCCGCTTCAACAGCATGTCCCATACCTGTTCCGCCGACTTCCCCGCCTGTAACTCTCTCGCGCCGATCACCATCTCCTCAGCCGTCAGTTTCGGCTTCTTGGCGAGCTGCTTGAACTCGCGTCCAAACACTTCAGGATCGATCTTGACCTTGGTTATGGCTGTTTCTGCGGCTTCTGCCGCTTCGCCGATCTGCCACGGTGGGCGAGCCAAGATCGGCCCCGCTGGCCGAGGCGGCAACCGTAGGCCAGCCGGGAGCGATGGCCGCAAGGCCCGAGGCAAAATCTGCGGGAACGTCTTGAGCACGTCGCCGGTCGTTCGCAGTGGCGTCTTCACGGCTTCAGCAAGGCCCGGAATGACCGCTTGCGCTGCGGCTGTCTCGCCGACATCAAGCGCAATGCGCGCGGCCTTGCCGAGCGCGGATGATGGCTCATCCAGTCCCGTCGCTTCCGCGATCAAATCACGCGCCCCGCGGCCGACACCGGCACCCAGTGCTAGGCTAGGAATCACGCCGAGTCCACCCGTCGCAAGTTCGGCCGGCGCGAATACAGCGGCCGCACCTAGACCTGCGGCAG
>DASRHX010000019.1:0-8415 GCA_035650295.1 Bryobacteraceae bacterium
GCTTGTGTCTGCGAATAATCGCATTAGCCGGTTGAACCGACTCAAGATGACGGACGGATCAACTGAGTGGCTTCCTTGCATTAAGTCTCCTCGGTGGCTCTCAAACGCCGTGATCGGGAATAAGCACAAAGGTTGCCAAACCCGAAGCTAAACATAGAGTTGAATTTGTCCATCACGACTATGAGCCTGCAGGACCAAGGTCTGGGTCAAACCGCGCGCGGATTGGGGCAAGTCTCTCAACCGGATTGCGTCAGACTCGTACCTACACGGTCACCGCATTGGGAGCCAAGGCAATCGCCCACGCCCAGCACGCGTTTCAGCGGATGCTCGAAGGTCTTGACGTTCTCGGAGGTTCCCATGCGTGACGCCTCTCGGGTGGAAGCCCTGCTCTCCCTATTCACCACCCGCGACCGTGCGGAATCGATCGCGGGCGATCTGACCGAAGAACGTGACGTTCACGGTTTGGCTTGGTTCTGGTTGCACGTCTTCCGAACCACCTTCGCCCTGTTCACGAGCACGCTTGCGGGCGCTCCAGTAACCGCATTGGCCCTTGGGGCATTGGGATTCGCACTGTTCATCACGCTTGCATTCGCCGGCGTGACTGCCGTCTTCATGTTCCCCTCCCTCGATCCGGGCGTGAGGTGGGTACTCCTGTCTCTTTTCTGGTGGGGCGCGGCGTTTTGGACCGGCGTCTCATTGGTCAGCGTCGCGCCAAAGCACGGCATGGCGGCGTGCCTGACTCTTGCGGTCACTGGTGAAGCGATGTTCCTCGCGTTCCGCCTCATCTTTGTGTGGATCCAGGCGCCGAACGCCTGGTCCAGCCTCCTCTTCGCGAGCGCGCTGTTCGCGGCGGCGCCGCTGCTGGCGGGAGGCGCAATCGTTCGTCGGCTGACTATGTGGCCACGTGACTAATCCACGGCTTTCACAAATTGCGCCGCTCTCTCTTGTGCTCCTCCTTGCCTCATCCATCGCCACTCCAGCACAGCAGTCCGCCGAATAGCACGACTAGCCGGACTGGGAGATTACAAGGCGGATGATCCGATCGTTCGTCGGAATGTAGGGACCAATTCGCGCGAAGTTCTCCACGAGATTCACGGCTTCGTCGCATCACTCACGGCCTGATTTCAAAGTTATCTGTCAGCAGTACGTAAGCGTATTGACAGGTCGCTCCCCGCGCCTTTCCAAGCTCCTCCCTTGATACACTACGGATGATGTCGTTTCCTCGCCTTCTGCCTGTCCTTCAATCGTTCCCTGACCGCGCCATCGCCGACATTCCTGGCCGTGTTTACAACGAGCTCACCGCCGCGGGTTTCAGCTCCAATCTCGCTCCTGGATCGCGCATCGCCATTGGCGTCGGCAGCCGCGGCATCACCAACATCGCCACCATCGTCCGCGCCATCGCCGACTACTGGAAATCCAAGGACATGTCGCCCTTCATCTTTCCCGCGATGGGAAGTCACGGCGCCGCGACCGCCGAAGGCCAGGCCGACGTCCTCGCCCACTACGGCATCCACGAAGCCACCATGGGATGCCCTGTCGTCAGCTCCCTCGAGGTCGTTTCGCTCGGCAAAACCGCCGAAGGTCTCGAAGCATTCATGGACGCTAACGCCTTCCGCGCCGACGGCGTCATGCTCTGCGGCCGCGTCAAGTGGCACACCGACTTTGCCGGCAAAATCGAATCCGGCCTCTTCAAGATGATGGCCATCGGCCTCGGCAAGTTCGCCGGCGCACAGACTTATCACACCTACGCCTTCAAAATGGGACTCGAAAATGTCGTCCGCAGCGTCGGCCGGCAGGTCCTCAAGAGCGGCAAAATCCTCGGCGGCATGGCCATCATTGAAGACGCCCACCACAATACCGGCATGCTCGCCGCCGTCCCCGTTGGCGTCATGGAACAGCGCGAAGAGGAACTCCTCGAAATCTCCAAAGAGTGGGTCGCCACCATCCCTCTGAACCACGTGGACATCGTCATCCTCGACCAGATCGGCAAGCCCATCTCCGGCGCCGGCATGGACACCAAGGTCGTCAACCGCAGCGTTAACGGCGAATACAACTGCTGGTTCGACCGGCCTCGCATCGAACGCGTCTATGTCCGTGGTCTCCATCCCAACAGCTACGGTAACGCCGTTGGCCTCGGCATGGCCGACGTCATCCACGACCGGTTAGTCAACGCCATCGACTGGGTACCCACTCGCATCAACTCGCTCACCGCTTCCACCCCAGCCGCCATCCGCACACCCATCCACTTCTCCACCGATCGCGAATGCCTCGAACGCATCATGCCCACCGTTGGCAAGTTCGACATGCAGCAAGTTACCTATTGCTGGATCCGCAACACGATGGAGCTGTCCAACCTCTATATCAGTGAAAACCTTCGATCCGAAATCGACACCAACCCCAGCCTCTCCATCACCGGTCCTGCCATCGACTTCCCCTTCGATTCCGAAGGCGACCTGGCCGATCTGCTGGCCCAGCACGACGCCGTTCTCGCCCACTAAAGCTCCGCGCCGTACCCTCATTTGCGGGTATTTACCTTGAAATCGCCGCTTTAATTTGCAACCGTTTCCGTTGTAAGATGGCTGCTCAGTGGGAACGAAGTTGCTGCCTCTCCTCCGAATCGCTCGAAAGCTGCCCAAATGGAGTTTTGCACTTTTCGCTGTACTTTCTTGCGTAATCCTACTCGAATATTTTCGCTATCATCCTCCGGCGCAGCCCCTCCGCGTTGCCTTTCTGGGGATGCCCGGCATCACTGAAATCCGCTCCGATGGCGCCGTTTATGGGCCTAGTCTCGAAGCCTTCGACCTTGCCGCCAAGCGGCTCGGCATCCCGCTGCAGTGGATCAATACGAACGAGGATCCGGAACATACGCTTCCTGCCGGTAAGTATGACCTTTGGCATGCCGTATCCATCACGCCCGAGCGCAAAGGCCGCTTTTACTTCGCCAAGCCCTGGCTGACCCAACAGTTCGTCCTGGTAGCTCGTGGAGATACCGCTTCCCTGCCGCGTTCCTTCACCGGACGCCGCGTCGGACTTCGCCGTAGCGCCGTCGATCTCGCCCATCTTCCGCGAGTTCTGCCCGGCTCGCAGGTTGTGCCGTATCCCTCGTGGGAGGAGTTGGCCTCAGCGGTCTGCACTGGTACCGTCGATGCCGGCTACTTCCGCACTCGTACCGCATTGCAACAACTACTGGCTAGACCGCCCGGTTGCCGAGGCATCGAGTTGTCCTGGGTTCGCCTCGAAGATGCCGATCTCCCCGCCGCCACAGCCGCCGCTCCCGGAATGGAACGCCACGCTGACAGAATCCGCGAGGAACTCGGGCGCATGGCCGTTGACGGCACACTCACCACGATCTTCTCTAAATACGAGAACGGCCTCTCGCTCGACGCCGATAGCTTTCTTCGCCTCGCCGAGTCCGCTCAGCGAGAACGCCGCGCATTTGGTTTCGCCGTGCTGATGGGCGTTATTGTCTGCATCTTCGTCTGGCTCGCCTGGAGGTTGCACAATGCCCACAAACAGGTGGAAGCGGCTCTCGAAGTCGCCAGCCGCGCTTCCCAGGCAAAAAACGAGTTTCTCGCCACCATAAGTCATGAGATCCGCACTCCCCTTAACGGCGTCATGGGAACCGCCGGTCTGCTCCTCACTACTCGGCTCGATCCCGAGCAACGCGAGTATGCCGAAACCACCGCCGCTTCGGCTGCCCACCTCACATCGCTGTTGGGCGATGTTCTGGACTTCGCCAAAATCGAGGCCCGCCGTATGGAACTCGACACTCGACCGTTGGATCTGGAACAAACCGTCGCCTTCGCCGTACGCCTGTGGGAAGGCCGCGCCGCCGATAAAGGTCTGTCCCTCCAACTGAACTACAGTACAAGCTGCCCAAAACACTTGATCGGCGACGAAGCAAAGCTCCGCCAGATACTGCTCAACTTACTCGGAAATGCCGTCAAGTTTACCGACCATGGCTATGTCCGCGTCTGCGTGGAATCGCCTTCGAACACTACGGACGATGCCGCCATCGTAATCAGTGTTGAAGACTCCGGTGTAGGTATCGCTCCCAACGCCATCGGCCGCGTCTTCGACATGTTCACCCAGGCCGATTCTTCCATGACCCGCCGTTTCGGCGGTACCGGCCTAGGTCTCACCATCGCCAGGAGCCTTGTCGAATTGATGCACGGCGAAATCGAAGCCGAAAGCGTCCAAGGTCGCGGCACCACGTTCCGCGTTCGCCTCCGTCTACCCATTGCGAGTAAGCCCGCTCTCCCGCCGGCGCCCAAGAGCCCCGCGCTCCCGCAATTCCAAGGACGTGTGCTGGTGGCCGAAGACAATCCGGTTAACCGCAAAGTCCTCGACCGCCTGCTCGAACGCATGGGGCTCGATCGCGATCTAGCCGTCGACGGTGTTGAAGCTGCCGAGTTCTACGAAGCCCGCCTGGAGGAATACGATCTCGTACTGCTGGACTGCCACATGCCGCGCATGGACGGCTATCAGGTGGCCCAACGAATTCGCGCTACCCAGCGGAATGTGCGCATCCCGATCATCGCCGTCACCGCCAACTGCTCGCCTGCCGACCGCTCGCGCTGCACTAGTTCCGGCATGGACGATATCATCCCGAAACCCTACGAAGTCGATCACCTGGCCGCCACTCTCACCCGCTGGCTGCCGAAGAAGCCAACTGAGTAGCTAGGGCCCGCTGGACCGCCTCCAGCCAGTCCCGCTCCACGGCGTAGGCTCCAACCGGCGGAAGCTTCCGCAGCAGCACTGCCGCTTCCTCCAGGGACCGCGACGCCATTCTCGCATCGCCTTCGCACCAGAACAGCGCCGCCTCGGCCAGCTTGCATTCAAATTCCCCACCCTTCCGGCCGCGGTTGAACCATCGGCGCGCCTCTGCGGCGTTACCGTGAATCAACGCTTCGTGCAGCGTCATCTCCATGGCAAAGACTTCCAGCGCTCGGCCGTCGAGGCCTTCCAGCAACTCTTTCGCGCGCCGGTAGTGCGGCGCCCCACGCTCAAGCTCTCCGCGGTCCACATACATCAAATATGTAAGCAGCAAAACAATGGACGTATCGTAGGGAGTGGATTCAAACGCCGCCGCCCGCTCCATCACCGCCGTATCCCAATCCCGCGGACGCAGGCTCGAATGCAGCGACATCGTCGCCAAGCTGCGTGCCAGCAGGTGATCCGCCCAGCCTCCCCCGCGCCACAACTGATACAGTCCCGCGCCGTCGGAGTAGTGCTGCCGGTCGGCTATCGGAATAAGGTTGACGACGAAGTGCGCCAGCCCAATCACGCCCGCCGTTTGGAAGAACACCCAAGTGTTCGTCCAGCCGGCTTGTGGCGACATGATGAACATCGCCGTGCATGCCGCTCCGAAGCCGAGGGAAGCCAGCGGACCTCCCAGCGTAAAGATTGCCGTGCGCCATCGCAGGTTCTCCAGACTCTCGGGGGCCATCCCGCACCTCGCTGCTCCTGAAAAGCTCGGCTTGCGCACCTCAAACTTCCACCGTCCCTCCGTCTTGTACAAGGAAAATGGATCGACATCGAATCGATACAGCCGGAAACGCACCATCCACCCCAACGCACAGTGCCCGCATTCATGGACGAGCATATTAATATGGGCAGACGCGGCAAACAATGCCAGCCAAACCAAAAAACCCGGAGAATGCAGGCCCCGATCTCCGGCCCACCGGTTTGTCAGGATCATCGCCCCGATTGCCCCAATCCACACTACACTCGCCAGCACATTCGCGAACCAGCCTGTGCCGTCGCCTTTCACCTTGCACGGCTTGGCTTGGGGCGATTGTATCGCTGGGTCGGTTCTGGGCAGCAACAGCAGCGCGGCAAAACCGGGTACGCTGCCAATTGGGAACAGCGGCAGTTGCAGGACGGCCGTAGCATACGCCCATCCCTTACGGCCTTTCTTCCAACCTCTCAACGCCAGCATCGAGCTCACGAGGAGTGGAATCGGGTACGAAACGACCATCAAGAGCAACAGCAACGTCCCGCTGCGTACGCCCGTCCAGGAACTCCATACCGCATAGACGATGGTTCCGACTCCCATGGCGGAAGCAACGGCGGTCGTCTCCAACCACCCGCGAAGGTATCGTGCGCCAAGGCTCATTCCCGTCTAATCGACGGAAATTCCTCCGCGAACTAGCCCCTTCCCAATTGCTCCAAAAACTTTTCCACGCCCGCCTCGTCCACCCGCACAGCCACGCTCGCAATCTCCTCCGGCCGCCGATCGTCAAACGCGGCGAACAGAGCCATCTTTGCCACCGCGTGTTGCTCGGCCGAAATCAACTCCCTACCCCGCGCCGCCTCCCACGCCCGCACCGCCGCTTCCTCGATCACCACCGCCACGGCGCCATACTCCCCTCGGTTCGCCGTGGCCATGAAGACAAACTCGCGGCCCCCCTCCACTGGCCGCCAGCCGTCGTAATAATACTGATACACATACCCGGTTTCGGACTGATAGGTCTTCAATCGACGAACCTCCGGCGCACCGCGCAAGGGCTCTCTCGCCTTCTTCTTAGACCTCAACCACCCAAACATTCTTTCCTATCTGCGTCCATCGGCGGCTAATTAGTCTTCCTCGGCGCAAACGCCACGGCCCTCGAAATCGCCCCGCTCTGCCCGCGCACCTTCACCCCCAGCGCCACATAGAACGCGCCCCTCGCCGGCAGCTTGCCCATGTTCGTCAGCATCTCCTCCCAACTCATCCCGTGCTTTAAGCCTGCCACGTGCACCGCCTGCCCGCCTTCGCACGGACCCATGCTCGGCCCATCCGTCCCCAAGTGCCACACGCCCTTGCCATGCAAATATTCCATCACCGCCGGCTCCGGCGCGGGCCATCCCGGCGCCGTCTTCGTCACTACCGGTTGAAACGTCATCCTCATCCCCTCCGGCATCGGTTTGTAATATGCATCGCTATAACCGCTGCGGAACAGCACCACTTCCCCCGCCTTCACCGGCCCATTCTGCGCCTCCCACTGCTTCACTCGCTCCAGCGTAATCACCGGACTCTTCCCCGCCTCCGCTTTATCGCGTATGTCGCTGGCATCGATTACAACCGCAGGCCCCATCATCCGCTCCAGCGGATACTTCTCGCCCGTGATCTCACCCATCTCGCTCGCCTCCGGCAAGCCCGACTTTGCCGGCGGAATAAAATGCGCGGGAAAGTCCGACTGCGTCCCCGTGTGTTCATCGATCACATACCGCTGCCCAAAGTATGGCCCCTCGTGCGTGAAGTAATCGTTGCCGTGCTGGTCTTTCTCCTGCGCGAACCAGTTGTACGTCCAACGCTGAAATGCCGGGCTCGTTCCCCAATGCGCCGGCATATTCTCGGCCACCGTTACGCTCAAATCCACGACGTCGTAATCGGCAAACAGCGCAGCCGGCGCCATCGTCGTTGCTGCCTTCCGGGCCTCAGTCTCCGGCTTCATCTCCTGCTTCGGCGCGCAGGCGGCCATAGCCAGCGCAAGCGCTCCCGTCAACATCATCTTCATGGACATGCGCAGCATCATAACGAGCTAAAATTTGGATGACAACATGCGTTGGCTTATTTTCGTACTCGCCGCCGCCATCGCCTCCGCGCAAATCCCCGCTCCGCCCACGCCTCCACCGCCTCAACCTCCCTCCGATCCCGGCGTGTTCAAAATCCCACCGGCGATGAAGGTCGAAGAGCCTAAAGACCCCGACGCCAAGCCCGTCGAAACCGAAAGACCGCGCGTCGTCTTCACCTACACCGGCAAGCCCATCGGCATTCCCTTCGCCTGTACCGAAACCGACATGAGCACCTTCGGCATGACCTGCACCGAAGAGGACCCCTGCCCCATCTACACCGAAATCACCGGCGTTCAGCCCGTCGGTGTCCAGCTCTTCCTCACCGGCAACTTTCATAACGGCGCAAGCACCATGTACTCACTTTTCCTCGCCAGCGAAGACTCCGGAAAGACCTGGTACGAAGCCCACGAGCGCGTCCCAAAGGCTGGGCTCGATCAAGTCCAGTTCCTCGACTTCGAAACCGGCTGGATCAGCGGGCAGGTCCTCGAATCGCTCCCCCGCGACCCCTTCTTTCTCCTCACCACCGACGGCGGCAAAACATGGCGCCGCAGAAATGTTTTTAGCGAATCGCGGATCGCGACCATCGAACAGTTTCACTTCGAATCGAAAACCAACGGCAGCCTCCTGATCGATCGCGGCGCGGCTTCGGAAACCGGCGCCCGTTACGAGCGCTACGACTCCCAAACCGGCGGCGAATCTTGGCAAGTCCGCGAAGTCAGTTCCAAGCCCCTCAAACTGGCCGTCCCCCGCGCCTCCACATCCAATGCCGATTGGCGCCTCCGCGCCGACGGCAAACTCGGCGTCCACATCATCGAAAAACGCACCGGCGCCCGCTGGGAACGTATCTCTACCTTC
>DASRHX010000020.1:0-4170 GCA_035650295.1 Bryobacteraceae bacterium
CTGGCTGATCGCCGGGCTGCTGTTTCTGGCAACTGTCATCAACTACATCGACCGGCAGACGCTGAGCGTGGTCGCACCCGTTCTCACACGTGAGCTGGACATCAGTAACACCGAGTACTCGAACATCCTCACGGCATTCCTTGTGCCCTACACAGTGATGTACATCGTCTCCGGTTGGCTGTGCGACCGTTGGGGCACGCGGCGGGCGCTCGCTACCTTCATGGCGTGGTGGTCGGCGGCGAATATGTTGCATGCGGCCGCGCGCGGGGCGATGGGATTGGGCGCGTTCCGCTTCCTGTTGGGGATGGGCGAGTCGGGCAACTTCATGGCCGCCGAAAAGGCGATCTCGGAATGGTTCCCGGCAAAGGAACGCGGATTCGCCAACGGACTGGTGAACGCCGCGGCAGCGACCGGGGCAATCCTTGCGCCACCTCTGATCGCCTTCGTCACGCTTCGTTTCGGCTGGCGCGCGGCATTCGTTATTACTGGCGCGTTGGGCTTCGTGTGGCTCGTCGCCTGGCTCGCGATTTACCATATCCCGCAAAAGCACCCGAAGATCACGGACGCGGAGCGCGCTTACATTTTGGAAGGCCGCGTGGCCCGGCCGGAGCGTATCCGTTATTCCCAGTTGCTACGCATGCCGCAAGTGTGGGGCCTTCTCGTCTCACGCGTCTTTGCCGATCCCGTCTGGTGGTTCTATCTTTTTTGGCTGCCGAAGTACCTGGCCGACGTGCGCGGCTTCACGATGGTCGAGATTGGGCTCTTCTCCTGGATGCCCTATCTCTCGGCCGACCTTGGCTCGTTGTTCGGTGGTTGGGCGTCGGGGCGGTGGATCGCCGCCGGAAAGCCCGTGCTCGAAGCGCGCCGATACACGATGATTCCGTTCGTCCTCGTGATGCCGCTCGGAATCGCCGTGAACTATCTGCCCTCGACGCAGGCGCTCGGCATCATCTGTCTGATCACCTTTTCGCACATGGCGTGGAAGACGAACTTGATGACGATGACCAACGATATCTTCCCCACCGAGGTGGTGGGCTCGGCGGCGGGCGTCGTCGGCCTCGGCAGCGGGCTTGCCGGCGCGATCTCGACGCCACTCGTGGGCCGCATCGTGGACGCGTTCGGCTATGGCGCGGTGTTCTGGGTGATGGGCTTCCTGCACCTAATCGCGATGGGGATCGTGTTGATACTCGTGCGCAAGCGGGCTTAAGCGCCGCCGGACTTCGTTTCGAGCTCGTGCCAACGCGCGTAAAGCGCATCAACCACCTGTTGCGCAGCATCGTGCGCGGCCGATGCCTCGACGATGCGCGTGTGATCGGAGAACACGGCTGGGTCTTCAAGCGCGTCCTTCGCGCGGGCGAGAGCCGCCTCAGCTTCCGCGACGCGCGCTTCGATCGTTTCGTACTCGCGGGCTTCCAAATAGGAGAGCTTCTTCTTGCTCTGTGTGGGAGCTGCCGCCGTGACGCCCGGTGGGGCCTTGCCCTTTGCGCGCGTGCGTTCTTCGAACCACTCTTCCCATTGCGCATAACCGGCGAAGCGTTCCGCGCCACCTTCGCCATCGAGCCCGAGGACAACCGTGGAAACGCGGTCGAGCAGGTAACGGTCGTGCGTGACGAGAACGAGCGCGCCTGGGAATTCGAGTAGATTCTCCTCGAGAATCTCCAGAGTCGGGATGTCGAGGTCGTTCGTCGGTTCGTCAAGCAGAAGAAGATCGGCGGGCTCCAGCATGAGGCGCGCAATGAGAACGCGCGCGCGTTCGCCGCCAGAGAGCCGTCCCACAGGTTGACCGAGTTGCTCCTGCGTGAAAAGGAATCGCGCGGCCCAGGCATTGACGTGGATGACGCGCTCGCGATAGATCACCGAATCGGCATCGGGCGCAAGCGCGCGGCGAAGGGTAACGTCGGGGTCGAGCGGGCGGTTCTGATCGAAGTAGACGATGCGAAGCCCGTCGGCTTTCGTCACCTTGCCGGCCGTTGGCGGCATGAGTCCTTGGAGCAGGTGCAGAAGCGTGGTCTTGCCGCTACCGTTCGCGCCAACCAGTCCCACGCGCGTTCCATGAGTAAAGACGAAGTCGAGCGAGTCCAGCAGAGTGCGGCCGCCGAGCTCGCAGCGCAGTCCCTCAAGCACCAATAGGCGTTTCGTCTTGCGGTCGGTCGCCGTAAAGTCGATATTGGCCGTCGCCGTGCGCGTGCGCGAGTTCAAATCGCCCAACTCTTCGATCAGTTGATTCGCCTTGCCTATGCGCGCCTTCGATTTTGTGGTGCGCGCCTTTGCGCCGCGCCGCAACCATTCCATTTCGCGGCGCACGAGGTTTTCGAGCGCTTCCTGGCGTTTGGACTGCGCATGGAGGAATTCGTCCTTCTTCTCGAGAAACGCGCTGTAGTTTCCGTTGACGCGCAGGATGCCGTCGGGATAGGCGCGATTGAGCTCAGCCATCGCCGTAGCCACGTTTTCGAGAAAGTAGCGGTCGTGGCTGATGACCACGGATGCAAAGGGAGAGTTGATCAGCAGTTGTTCCAGCCACTCGATGCCTGCGAGGTCCAAATGGTTCGTGGGCTCGTCGAGAAGTAAGGCATCGGGCTGGAGTGCGAGCGATTCGGCGATGGCCAGCCGCTTACGCCAGCCGCCGGAAAGCGTAGCGGCTTCGACCGAGAAGTCGTCGAAACCAGCGCGGCCAAGGGTGCGAACGATGTTCGCTTCGTGCTCGCCGTGCGGGATCGGCGATGCGGCGAGCGCCTGCTCCATGCGTTCCCGAATCGTCACACCGCGTTCGAAGATCGAGTCTTGCGCGACGTAAGCCATCCGCGCCTTTTTGCGAAACGCCACTTCACCGCTGTCGGGGAGCATCTCGCCCGCGAGAATTTTGAGCAGCGTGGATTTGCCGGAGCCGTTGGGACCGATCAGGCCAATGCGTTCGCCATCCTCACAGGTGAAGGAGATTTCGTCAAAGAGGGGAGCGGTGCCGAACGCCTTCGTCAGCTCCTTTGCGTTCAGGATGAGGGCCAAACAACCATTGTAGAGGCGGCGTGGTTATCCCCACCACGTTTCGCCCGCCGCCAGGTGCGCTTTGCACGTATCCGGATTGAGTTCGATGCCGAGGCCGGGGCGATCGTGCACTTCGATGTAGCCGTTCTTGATGTATCCGCTGGGCAGCACGAGCACCTCGTCCATCCAACCGCCTTGGCCGGTGACGGTCTCCACACATAGAAAGTCGCGAATCGAGGCGCCCCACTGGGCGTTCGCGTAGGTGTTCACCTGCGAGCCCGTATTGTGCGTGGCCATCGGCAGGTTGTAGACCTCGGCGAAATCGGCGATGCGTTTGGTTTCGAGGAAGCCTCCCGAGTTGCGCAGGTCGGGGTGGAGGATGTCGCAGCCCTGATAAATGATGAAGTCCTTGAAGCCCTGGCGGCGGGCGATGTTTTCACCCGTACAAATGGGAACTTTCGAGCTCTCGCATAAACGCGACCACGAAGTCGTATATTCGACACCCAGTGCATCCTCAAACCACAGCGGCTTGATGGACTCGATGGCCTGCGCAATTTGGATACCGGTCCGCAAATCGTATTCCCAGTGGCAGTGAACCATGATGTCGTGGTCCCATCCAATGGCTTCGCGGCAGTTCTCGAACCCTTGTTGCAGATTGATCAGCTCGCGCGTGGTGAGTACGCGATTGGCGAGGTCGCGCGCATTGTCGTTCGCGGGCCGTGTGTGCGGGAAGCCGAACTTGTGGGCAGTGAAGCCAGAGGGATCGGCCTTCACCTTCGCGGCCCAATCACGGCAGGATGCTTTGTCCAGCATGTTGCGCGGCGCGGCGTGGTCGTAGATGCGCGTTCGCGGACGGAAACGGCCGCCAAGCAGAACGGACGATGGTTGACCGAGGATCTTGCCTGCGAGGTCCCAAAGCGCCATATCGATGCCCGATGCCGCGCGCATGAAGTTGTGTGCCGAGCCATCCGTGCGCGTGCCCGAGAGACTCGAAGAGCCACTCCCGAGGTTGGTGTAGATGGTGTCGATCTCCAGCGGGTCCTTGCCAATCAGCCACGGCTTGAGAGAGTGAATTTGTTCCTTCACGCCAAAACCGGGCGTGCCGTAGGCCTCGGCGATGCCGAAGGCGCCATTGTCGGCGGTGATCTTGACGAGGTTATAGGTGCGGCCGCCCTGCAGCGTCATCGT
>DASRHX010000021.1:0-2656 GCA_035650295.1 Bryobacteraceae bacterium
CTGCGGTTCGTTCGAGACGTCGAAAATTTCCGGGGCCTCAGTCTGCATCTTAAATGCGGTGTCGTAGGCAGAGATTCGGGCGGCGAGCTCGGGATCCTCCCCACGCATGCCGGCTTCATTGAGGGCGCGCAGGAAGTTGACTGTCTTGGTTCGGCGTTCTAGTGTGACGCCTTCGGGTAGGTCGAGGTTGAGCACGGGGCGCTTGCCGGCGCGGAACAGCGCGGGCTGATAGACGGCGGGGAGGAAACCGTTGGTGTACATCGGCTGGCCGGCTTCGGGTGTGCCGTTGGGGTCGGGCATCACGACGTAGGCGGGCAGCGAATCCGATTCCGTGCCGAGGCCATAGGCGAGCCAGCTTCCCATGGCGGGGAAGCCGGGGATAACGCGGCCGGACATCATCTGATACTGCGCGGCCGAGTGGACAACCATGTCGCCGTGCATGGAGCGAAGGATGCAGAGGTCGTCGACGATCTTGGCCTGATGCGGAAGGAGATCGGAGACTTCGAGGCCGGACTTGCCGTATTTGGAGAAGGTGCGTTTGGTGCCGAGGAGACGCGAGTTAGCGTTGACGTTCTGATACTCCACCTTGCCGAATTCGTCGGGGCGCTTCTGTCCGTGGAGTTTATTGAGGAGTGGCTTGGGATCGAAGGTCTCGATGTGCGAGGGACCACCGGCCTGAAAGAGGAAGATCATCGCCTTGGCTTTGGCGGGGAAATGTGGATCCTTAGGCGCGAGTGGATTGTAGCGCGCGGCACGGGCTTGGTCCTGCGCAAGCAGCGAGGCAAAGCCAAGCGAGCCGACACCGCAGAAGCAGTCGGTGAGAAATTCGCGGCGGTTGCGGGCGTATCGAATGTGTTCAGCCATGTCAGTTCACGTAGAGAAATGCGTTGGAGTTAAGAAGCGTGAGAGCGAATTCGGTGGCGGCGGCCGCATCTGGGTCGTCGAGATAGGCTTTGGCGAGTGCGAGCTCTCTTGCGTTTGGCGGGCGCGAAGCGATCAGCCGGAAAGCGCGGTCGATTTGCGCGGCGGGCGTTTTGCCGTCGCTTAACAGACGCTTTGCGAAGGCCCGGGCGAGGTCGTTGGAGAGCTTGCCGTTCAAGAGTTCGAGGGCCTGCGGGGCGTGGGTGGATTGGTCGCGGCGCGCGCAGGAGAGCAACGTGTCGGGCGAGTCAAAGACCTGCATGAAGGGCAGGATCAGGTTGCGCTTATAGATCATGTAGATCGTGCGGCGGTCGTGCTCGGTCTTGTCGCGTGTGGGCTGCCAGTATTGCGGGCGCTTGAGGTCCTTGATCAGTTCGGGGTCGATGTTGATCATGACGCTCGGGCCGTTGGCCTTGGGATTGAGGCGGCCCGAAACGGCCAGCATCGAGTCGCGGATTTCCTCGGCCTCCAGCCGGCGCCGATTCCATTTCCAGAGCAGCTTGTTCTCGGCATCCTTCTCGGAAGCCAGCTTTTCGTTGGGCGATTTGCTCGACTGGCGGTAAGCGCTGGAGAGCAGAATCATGCGGTGCAGCGGCTTCATCTTCCAGCCCCCGGCGATGTATTCATTGGCAAGCCAATCGAGAAGTTCCGGGTGCGAGGGGCGCGTTCCCATACGGCCGAAGTCGTTGGGCGTGGACACGATGCCGCGGCCAAAGTGATATCCCCAAATGCGATTCACCATGACGCGCGAGGGCAGGGGATTGGCCGGATCGATGATCCAGTTGGCAAGGTGCAGGCGCGGCTTGGCGGTGTCGAGCGGAAGCTCCGGCTGGCCTTCAGGCAAAAGGATACCGAGGGGACGCATGCCGACCTTGGGGCCTTTGTTGCGGTAGTCGCCACGGGCGAGAAGGTGAATCTGCGTCATGTCCTTCGCGTTGTTGGCGACGGCGTAGTAGGCGGTGAGCGGCAGGGGCATCTCTTCGTCGATTTGTTCGAGACGCGTGAGAATCTTGCCTTTCTCCTCTTCGGAGGCGCGGCGCATGGAGCGGCGGAGCTTTGTCATTTCGGCTTCGAGCGGCCCGACCTTAGCTTTGTAGGCAGCCTGCTCTTCGGGCGTGGCAATGATGACGTCGTTCGAATGCGTTTGGGCGAAGTAGCCTTGCAACCGGTAGTAGTCGGACTGGCGGAAGGGATCGAACTTATGATCGTGGCAGCGGGCGCATCCTACGGTGACACCAAGGATGGAGGCGCCGACGATGTTGGTCATTTCCGTGAGAACTTCGGTGCGCGAGCTGGCGACCTCTTGGTTGCCTGCGTTCTTGCGAAGGGGCCCGAGGCGGTTGAAGCCGCTGGCGACCAGCAGCGTGTCGGTGCGCGGTTCGATCTCGTCGCCTGCAATTTGTTCCTTGAGGAATTCGTTGTAGGGCTTATCTTCCTGGATGCTCGCCATAACGTAGTCGCGGTAGCGGTAGGCGTCGGGGCGGTGAGTGTCGTATTCGTAGCCGTCGGACTCGGCGAAGCGAACGACATCGAGCCAATGACGTGCCCAGCGTTCGCCGTAGCGCGGCGAGACAAGGAGGCGATCCACCAATCTCTCCCAGGCGCCAGGTTTTTCCTCTGCGACAAACACCTCCACCTCCTCGGGGCTGGGCGGCAGGCCGATTAAATCGAGGTGAAGGCGGCGAATCAGGGTGCGGCGGTCCGCTTCCGGTGAAATGGCCAAACCCTCGCGCGC
>DASRHX010000022.1:0-2477 GCA_035650295.1 Bryobacteraceae bacterium
GCCGTTGCTGTTGAACAGGTAAGGCGGCCGGAAGATTTGTCCGTTGGGTACGCCGAGGTCGGGATCTCCAACCGGAAATATCCCAAGCGGAAATGACGGATCATCCGGCCGAACGAGCACTTCGCGGTTCTCACCCGCCGCGAATACCGTGCCGTCGGGAAGCAGTGTGGCCGTACCATGAAGTCCGCGCGGGACCGTAGTCCGGGCCATAGGCGTCGTGAGGCCGGTCTTTGGATCAAAGATCTGAAACCGGAGGCCAGATCTCTGCTCGAAGGTGGTTCCCTCCTGGAACAGGCCGTGGCCAATGAACACTTTTCCATCGGGGAGAAGCACCGCCTTGCTGGTATTACTTGGATGGATAAGATCGCCAGCCTTTCTCCAGCGGGGCGATCGTTCGGTGAAATCGATCACTTCTATCGTCGAGGTTACGCCACCACTCGCGTTCCTGCCGGAGATCATGAACCACTTATGCGTAAGAGTCTTCCCATCTTTGTCAATTTCAATAAGGCTCGCGGTCGGACAGCAGTACGGCCGCGGCTCGGCCGCCTGATCGAGGAGCCTCCAATGATTCTCGGCTGGAACGGCGCGGTTCGGATCCCTCAACGCTGCTGGTACATCGAGGCACCAGGTCATACTCGTGAAGGGACCGAAGAACCTGTCTCCGCCGGGCGGTACGGGATTCAATACCTTCGGCGTGCCGCCCATCGAACAAACCATCCAGTCGTCTCTTTCCGGACCGGTTTCAACAACCTCCAACTGCGGATAGAGCGGGAACGTCTTGCGGGCGTTTTCGAGTTGGATGGTCCTGTCGGTCCTGGGATCGTAGATTTCAGGCACGACCTGAGTAACCCTGGTGGCGCTGAAAGCCGTGTCAGTTTGAACAATACCCTGCCGGCCTTTTTCCGCTGCCTGCGGGTCCGGACCGACGGAGGCATCCTGGTCGGTACCGGCGACAATGAGAATCGTGTTGTTCGGCAGAGGGATGGCGCTCGGGTACCACCGGGCATATTTCAGGTCGGACGGGTCTGCCGGTTGCGTGCTCCGGATATCTCGCTGATCGCATCCGGTGTAATTGCGGGCGGTGGGATTGAGGGCGAACAACGCAGCGCCGAATGGATCTTTCGCCCAGTTGTCTCGGGTGCATGGCCGTGCCCGCGGCGCCCAGGACTCCGTTTCTGGATCAAAGATTTGGACCTTGAAGAGGCCGTTCTGGCTTTGCATATCGTGGCCGCCAAAAACATACACGCGCCCGTCAGCGAGCGTGACGCGCGCATTGCAATAGATGTTGTAATTAAGCCCTCGTGAAAAGCCCATCTCTGTGAACGCCGGCCTATTCAAAGCGAAATCCTGCTCAGTGAGCAAGGCGGTGTGGAACTTGCCATTATTCCTGAAGGCGTCCGGATGACTTATGTCAAACAAGAGCGACCGCTCCATGGATCGATTAGCCACGATTCGCGTCGGCACGCTCTGGCTGAGGCCCTGCCGCAGCAGATATCCGCCATAGGTCAGCCTTTGGAATGAATCAGCGGTCGGCTTGCTACCGTCTCTAAACGAAGGATGGAGCACATCGCGCAGAGCTGGGTTGAAGTTATTCTGGCCGTTGAACAACGCGCCCGCCGCGAGGGCGGCGTCTACAACAGCGGGATCAGCGACATCGTTCCCAGTGTATTCAGGGAATCTCGCATGGAACAGTATTTTTGGAGCAGCCGCTCTCCTCTTCCATACCAGCCCCATATGAATCGCTTCCGTACTCTGCATCGGAATCAAAGGCGAGACTTCGCCGCATACCGATCGCGGGCAGGTTTCATTCGTCTGTGCGAATGCAAACTCGGTGATATTGACGCCCGTTAGAATCAACATTCCGACTCCGGTTCTCACGTAGCGTGCAAGTGGAAAGTTCAACATGGAATTACCTCCTTCGAATCTGCTCTCACAAAGCCTAGCGAAGCGAGTAGTTGAACGCTTCGGCGTTCTCGATCAAATCGTGAACGTCTAAGACGAAGGGCGCGGAAAAACCATCTGCGTGTATGCCTATTTACCAGGCATCTCACTGAAGCACGGACAGAACTCAGTCGTGCCGTAAACTTACCCAAATCGTGGCATGCTGGGATTGCGGAATCAATACTAGCGGGCGGTTGTTCACAATCTATTTACAAGCTGAAGCACCCTTGTAGTAGTACTGGTTAGCTTAGGGCTATTGAATACACTAAACGCGGGCGAGCGTCTTATCTTTCTGGGACGGCCGGCTCGCATGTTTCCGAGCGCATTGCCAGCATAATCGGCCCCGTTTTCAGTTTCGAGTAAAGATCAGCAGTCGATGGTCGGCAAGCGCACGCCACGGCGGCCGGTGCGCGGTGAGGCTCTCGAAACTCGCAAGCCGGGTTAGAACGCAGTCCGATAAGCCGGTAACGTAAGAAGGCGGAATCGAGATGCCAACACCGCACCAATGGACCAGCGAGAAGTCCGGGAGGAACGCC